>NZ_JBFUIO010000070.1:0-12719 GCF_056401835.1 Paenisporosarcina sp. P4_D4
GCCATTTGGCCTCGTGTTACAGGTTCGTCCGGATGAAATTTCCCATCCGTATATCCTTTAATAATATTAAGTTTTAATGATGAATCAATTGCACCTGAAGCAACATTTTTTTTCGTTACATCTGGAAAATCAGTATCACGTGGAGTCGTATCCAAATCTAGTGCTCTAGCAATCATCAAGGCAGCTGCTGCACGTGAAACCGTATCTTTAGGTCCAAAACTGCCATCTTTATAACCACTGATGATTTCCTCATTAAATAAGTACATCATCTCTTCAAAAAATGGGTCACCAGGTTTCACATCCGTAAACCCTTCAGCATTCGCTTGTCCAACATTTCCTGTTAATATCAGAACAAACGAAAATAGTAAAACATAAATCTTCTTCACTCATATCCTCTCCCTTTATCAATAGAATAACAATAATGGAATATAATTGGTACATTTTTCAAGGTTTACTTATTTCCTGAACGTAAACATTCTTCCAAACTCTACTATCAGCAAGCACGAAAAAAAACTTTAAAAGTTTTTCCGAAAAACTATTGTAATATTTTCATACATTGGTATAATAAATCTTGTCGTTAAATATTATGTGGTCCCGTGGTGTAGCGGTTAACATGCCTGCCTGTCACGCAGGAGATCGCGGGTTCGATTCCCGTCGGGACCGCCATTTATCTTGAATTTACAATCCGCAAAGAAAGGAAACTTTCTCTGTGGATTTTTTTGTATAATTAAAAAGCCCATCGCTTTACGCTACTCTTGTTCAAATAAAGTGAAGTATTGCGGTGGATTCGGTACACTAGAGAAAACATCAGTGAGGTATTAAATATATGACTTATATAAAACGAGTCACATCCCTTGAAGAAACGGAACAATTTGGCCAGCGATTAGGGTCTCTTGTTCAAGCACAAGATGTGATTACACTAGAAGGCGATCTTGGCGTAGGCAAGACGACTTTTACAAAGAGCTTCGCAAAAGGATTGGGTGTCGAGCGTAATGTGAACAGCCCAACCTTTACGATATTAAAGCAATATGAAGGTCGCTTGCCTTTCAATCATTTGGATGTTTATCGTCTAGCTGATAGTGAAGAAGACTTAGGTTGGGATGAACTGTTTTACGGAGATGCCGTAACGGTGATTGAGTGGGCAAAGTTGATTGAATATGATTTGCCGAAAGAGCGTTTGCAAATCGAAGTTTTCCACGAAGATGAATTTGCTCGACGTTTTGAAATTACGCCTATAGGTGAACGCTATGAGCAATTATGTAAGGAGTTATTTGCATGATATGGTTAGGGATTGATACATCGAATGTGCCATTGACGATAGCGGTAGTCAAAGACAATCAGTTATTGGTTGAATGGACAAGCTCGATAAAAGTAACGCATTCTGTAGGGGCTATGCCTGCTGTAGAAGAAGCATTAAGACAAGCGGATATTAAACCGAATGAACTGGATGCTATTGCCGTAGCAGAAGGCCCAGGATCCTACACAGGAGTTCGCATCGGGGTCACAATAGCAAAAACATTGGCTTGGACGTTGAAAATTCCGGTTGTTGGGGTTTCAAGTCTTCAAACGCTTGCTGGCAACGGTTCACTTTTCAATGGGATCATTTGTCCAATTATGGATGCCAGAAGACAAAATGTGTTTTCAGCCATTTATACGAATGAGTTGGAATCTATTCTGCCAGATGGTCATTATGCGTTGGAAGCAGTGTTGGAAGAGTTGGCGACGAGAGAAGAAGATATTTTGTTTGTAGGGAAAGATGTAGCGATTCACTGGGAAGCCATTCAACAAATTTTAGGTGAACGTGCTATTCGTGCACCATTTCATCAGGACTTGCCAAAAGGTTCTGTGGTAATTGAGCAAGCAATGAAGAAACCATTGCCTTCAATAGAAGAAACGCATCATTTCGTACCGGATTATAAGCGGATTACGGAAGCTGAAACAAACTGGCGTGCTGAACAGCAAAAGGCTGGTCAAACGAATGAGTGAATCAGTCAGCTATAGAAAAATGACCTTTGACGATATTGACGGGGTCTTGAGAATTGAACATGAAGCCTTCAGTCAACCCTGGACACGCGATGCGTTCGTTCAGGAGATGACAACAAACTTGCATGCGTATTATTTAATCGCTGAAGATGAAGATCAACAAATTGTAGGTTTCTGTGGGATGTGGCTCGTAATGGATGAAAGCCATATCACAAACGTCGCAGTGACCGAGCATGTGAAAGGCCAAGGAATCGGAGAAGGACTTATGCGTGAAGCGATACGAGTGGCAAAAGAGCATGGTGTAGTGCTGATGACGTTGGAAGTACGAGTTAGTAATACGATCGCTCAAAATCTGTACCGTAAATTAGATTTTCAAAATGGTGGAATCCGAAAAGGTTATTATTCAGATAACCATGAGGATGCACTGGTGATGTGGGTGGAATTCAAATGACGAAAGATCAAATTATATTAGGTATTGAAACGAGCTGTGATGAGACGGCTGCATCAATTGTGCGTAATGGAAGAGAAATCGTATCCAACGTCGTTTCATCTCAAATCGAAAGCCATAAACGCTTCGGGGGAGTAGTCCCAGAAATCGCTTCTCGACACCATGTAGAGCAAGTGACAATCGTGATTGAAGAAGCGTTGAAGCAAGCGAATATGCAGCCAAGTGATTTGGATGCTGTAGCTGTTACCGAAGGACCAGGACTTGTCGGTGCATTGCTAATCGGTATTAATGCCGCAAAAGCATTCGCGTTCGCAAATCAATTGCCCCTAGTTGGGGTTCATCATATTGCAGGGCATATTTATGCCAATCAGTTAGTGGAGCCTATGCAATTTCCTTTATTGGCCCTGGTCGTATCAGGCGGGCATACGGAAATAGTTCTAATGAAAGAACATGGGTCGTTTGAGCTGATTGGAGAAACGCGTGATGACGCGGCAGGGGAAGCATATGACAAAGTAGCGAGAGTGTTGAAGCTTCCTTATCCAGGTGGTCCGCATATTGACCGGCTAGCGCATGAAAGCGAAGAAGCTATCGCATTTCCACGTATTTGGTTGGAAGAAGGATCGTATGATTTCAGCTTCAGCGGCTTGAAGTCATCGGTCATCAATTATATGCATAATGCTGAACAGCGTGGGGAAGAGATTAAACCACAAGCGGTTGCTGCAGGTTTCCAGAACAGTGTGGTTGAAGTGCTCACAGCGAAGACATTGCGTGCAGCCAAGCAATTTAACGCTAAGCAAGTAATTGCAGCTGGTGGAGTTTCTGCGAACAAAGGATTGCGAAAATCGCTAGAAGACACTTTTGCAAAAGAAGGAATTCCGTTTACAGTTCCACCTTTGTTTTTATGTACCGATAATGCGGCAATGATTGCTGCTGCTGGCTCTGTTATGTTCGGAAAAGGGATTACAAGTACACTGGCAATGAACGGCAGACCGGGTATGACATTATTCGACTGGAATTAAGTAGGATCGATTCTCTAATAAAAGAGAATCGATTCTTTTTTTAGCAAAAATGAATTGTGATGTCAATAGAGAACATCTGTACTTATGCACATTTTGTGGACAACTTGTGTATAAGTGACTGGAATTCAATATATAGTGGTACGATTTACATTGAAGTATGTGTATAAAAACTTTTTTTTCTGTGGATAGTGTGCATAAGTCTGTTGATAGATTGATATATCAACCTTTTGCATGTGAATAAATTTGTGGAAAGAAAAATGTCGAAATTTGTACTTGACCCATATATATGGGTCTTAAATAGTAAGAAAATACCGCATGTTTTGACATGCGGTAACAGTTAATATGATTCTAACTCTTCTTCTAATTCAACCCATTCTGTCATGAATGTTTCTTGTTCTTCTTTATAAGCATCCAGCTCTGTTTGAAGGGTCATTAATTGCGTATGATCTTGGAAAATGGCTGGGTCACATAATTTTTCTTCCACAGCATTAATTTGTTCCTCAATGGTTTGTAATTGAGTTTCAAGTTCTTCCAAGCGTCTTGTGATCTGTCGTTCCCGTTTCTTTGCCTCTTTATCGATGGTGGAAGTGGATTGCTTCGCCGTTGCAGCTTCTATTGCTTTAGGACCTGCTTGCTCAGCTCGAATTTCTTCTAACTCTTTTTTCTTTTCGACATAGTAATCGTAATCACCTAAATATTCAAAGGCACCATCACTTGATAACTCAATCACTTTCGTGGCAATCCGGTTAATAAAGTAGCGGTCATGTGATACGAATAGGATAGTACCGGGATAGTCGATTAAGGCATTCTCCAGTACTTCTTTGCTATCAAGATCCAAATGGTTAGTTGGCTCATCGAGAATCAAGGTGTTGGCTTTCAACATCATCAGTTTCGCCAAAGCAACACGCGCTTTTTCACCGCCTGATAATGAAGAAATCGATTTAGTCACATCATCACCACTGAACAGGAATCGTCCTAACACATTCCGGACATCTTTCTCATTCATTAATGGCCATTCGTCCCACAATTCTCTCAGTACGGAGCGAGTTCCCGTCAATTTTGCCTGTTCCTGGTCATAGTAACCGAATTGAACATTGGTCCCGTAATGTATGGATCCATCTATCGGTGGGATATCCTTAACCACCGTTTTCAGTAAAGTGGATTTCCCGACACCGTTCGGTCCGACCAGGGCGATGCGGTCTTCACGGAATACACGGAGGTTGACGTCCTGAGAGACAGGTTTCCCAGAATAACCGACTGTTACATCTTGCACTTTCAAGACGTCATTGCCACTTTGACGGTCAATAGAAAATCCGAAATTCGCAGATTTTTCATCCCCGTCCGGCGAATCCATCCAATCCGTTTTCTCCAATACTTTGCGACGTGACTGTGCCATCTTAGTCGTGGAAGCACGTGCAAGGTTACGTTGAACAAAATCTTCAAGTTTAGCTTTTTCCTCTTGTTGCTTATCAAATGTTTTCATATCGCGTTCGTACGTCTTGGCCTTTTCATCCAAGTAAGCACTATAATTACCTACAAAACGTTTCACTTTGTGACGGGAAACTTCATATACAAAGTTCACGACTTGATCAAGGAAGTAACGGTCATGCGAAACGATAAGTATCGCACCAGGATATCCTTGAAGATAACGCTCCAGCCAACTGAGCGTATCGATGTCCAAATGGTTCGTCGGCTCATCAAGAATCAGTAAATCTGGCTTTGTTAATAATAATTTAGCCAATGCCAGTCGAGTTTTTTGACCACCCGATAGCGATTGAATTGGTTTTGTGTATTCTTCAGGGAAGAATTGCATTCCGTGAAGGACGGAACGGGTATCCGCTTCATACTGATAGCCACCGGAGTCTTTGAATGCCACTTGTTTATTGTCATAGTCAGACATGATACGCGCATAAGACTCAGCGTTTTCATATACTTCGGGATTCGCCATTTGCTGTTCCAGGGAACGCAATTCTCTTTCAGCATCCCGGTGATGCTCAAAAATGGTCATCATTTCGTCCCAAATGGATAAGTCGGAGTCAATGCCTGCATGTTGTTCCATATAACCGACTTTTGTGCCTTTAGGAATGATGATTTCTCCAGAGTCATACGACATTTCACCTGCAATAATTTTCAGGAGTGTCGACTTTCCGRCACCGTTTCGTCCGACTAAAGCCACACGGTCACGATGGTTAATTTCAAGTTTGACACCGCTTAATATTTCATCGACGACAAACGATTTATATAATTGATTCACTTGTAAGACAATCATGAATTCCACCTCAGTTCTCACTTAGTTTAATGGATGCCAGGAACTCATGCAACGACTGAACTTTACTTCTCTCATTTACTCATGTAAGATGAAAGCGATTTCGCTTGAATGCAGGAGGAACGGCATGAAACAAGAACCGCTTAAAATTCCACAAGCTACAACTAAAAGATTACCTCTCTATTACCGATTCATCCAAAACTTCTCGAACGCAGGGAAGAAAAGGGTATCTTCACAGGAACTGAGTGAAGCGATGAAAATAGATTCAGCAACTATTCGCCGGGACTTTTCACATTTTGGTGCGTTAGGCAAAAAAGGTTACGGTTATGATGTGCCAAATCTGTTGGCATTTTTCCGTCAAACACTCGATCAGGATGAAGAAACGAATGTCGCATTAATTGGTGTAGGTAGTTTAGGGACGGCATTTCTGAAATACAATTTCCATAAAAATCATAACACCCGAATCGTAGTGGCATTTGATACAAGTGCAACGAAAGATGGGATGATTAGTGACATCCCGATCTTCGAGCCTAGCAAGCTAGAAGAAAAAATACAGGAATACGGAATCGAACTCGTGATTTTAACCGTGCCTTCAAGAGCAGCGCAGGAAGTAACGGACCGATTAACGAAAACATCCGTAAAAGGGATTTTGAACTTCACGCCGATTCGTCTGACTGTCCCTGATACGATACGTGTTCATACAATTGATTTGTCCGTAGAGCTGCAAACACTGATTTACTTCATTAAACAGGATGAAGAAACGTTCACACATAATTCATAGAAGCAAATAGCAAACTAAGCAAAAATGCGTTAAAATAAATATAGACACGAGGAGGTGCCTATCATGCCTACAGGTCCATTGAGTATTTTATTGATTGTGGTAGTGGCTTTACTTGTATTCGGTCCGAAAAAGCTTCCTGAACTGGGACGAGCATTCGGCAGTTCGCTTCGCGAATTCAAAAATGCAACAAGAGGTCTAGTCGATGACGACGAAGATGACGATCATAAAAAGAAGAAAAAGATAGAAGAAGAAGATAAGTAAGTACGTTAGGGTGTTTTTCTGATGGAAGAAAGAGACATGACTACAGTTGAACATATTATTGAATTAAGAAAACGACTGATGATAATCGTCGTTTTCTTTGTTATAGCAGTGATCATCAGCTATTTCCTAGCTGGCCCACTGATAGAATTTTTGCAGGTAAGTGAAGAAGCACGCAACATAACATTGAATGCATTTAAAATTACGGATCCATTTAAAATATTAATTTCCGTAATGATGGTTTTGGCAATAGTCATGACATCCCCACTCATTTTATATCAAATTTGGGCATTCATTTCTCCAGGACTCTATCAAAAAGAGCGAACGGCAACTCTTAGCTACATTCCGTTTATCTTTTTGTTATTTATAGCAGGGGTTTCATTTTCCTACTATGTCGTATTCCCATTTGTCATCCATTTCATGGCTGACTTATCAGCTGATCTGAACATTGTGCAGACAATCGGGATCAATGAATACTTCGAATTCCTGTTTCAATTGACCATTCCATTCGGTTTTGTTTTCCAAATGCCGGTTATCTTGCTGTTCCTGACCCGATTAGGGATTTTGACACCGATGATGCTGACCAAGTATCGCAAGTATATTTACCTTGTGCTTGTGGTGGTTGCGGATATTTTAACGCCACCAGATATTATGTCGCACGTTTTGGTTACACTTCCGCTCATCTTGCTGTTTGAATTCAGCATTGTCATAGCCAAAATAGGCTATCGCAAATTTATAAAGGCAGAAGCTCTTCAAAAAATCGAAGAAGCGAAACGCCAAAATGAAAGCCTTCCACCTCTATAATGGTGGAAGGCTTTTTGCTTTTAGTGCTTTTATTATTGTGAATTGGATAGTGATTCTAAATACTTTTGATAGCGTTCAATGTTCTCCATATTTAATTGAATCAATACAACAAACCCATTCAACAGCATATGGGAGATGATCGAAGTCAAAATTCGTCTAGTTTTATAGTATAAAAATGCGAATATAAATCCTGACACGGCATAGAGTAAAAGGTGTGTGAAATCAAAATGGATAATCGCAAATACGATGGCACTCACTGCACCTGCAATGAAGAAATTTGTTTTTTGGACAAGGTTACCGAAAATGACCCGTCTGAAAATCAGTTCTTCAAGAATAGGGGCAAACAAGGCAATCGCAAAAATCGCCATTGGCACTGCTTCGGCAATTTGTATTAGTGAAGCGGTATTTTCGGATCCCTGCTCGATTCCAAAGGATTGTTCAATAAGCGAGGCAATGGCTTGTCCGAAGAGTACCATAAAGAAACCGGCAATTCCCCAAAGAATCGAAGCGGGGACAGAACTCTTTTTACCCTTTAAGTGATTTAAAAAAGCACCATCTTTACGAATGATTAGTAAAACAATAAGTGTGGCCACTGCCATGCTCAGGAACACCCACCAGCCACTTGCTAACAACTTGGCTTGCTCGATTTCCATGCCTTCCCGACCTTTCAAATAGCTGAAAATGAGGGGAGCAAATAAGGCGCCAGACAGTTGCATTACGATGTAAACCAATATGAGATAAAACGCTGTTTTGTTATTTTTCACAGATAGTTTCCTTTCATCAAAAGAAGTTCTCTTCCTATTGTATTGTTTTTCGTGAGTCCTCGCAAAGAATACAAAAAATCTGTATGTTCCCACTTGCAAAAATGTGAGTGATTCATTATGATAGGAATTGTGTTAGCACTCAAGAAGAGAGAGTGCTAATAAAATAATTACTACCATTCAAGGAGGTTGTTTCACTTGTTAAAACCATTAGGCGATCGTATTGTAATCGAATTAATCGAAGCTGAGGAAAAAACTGCATTCGGTATCGTACTTCCAGACTCTGCTAAAGAGAAGCCGCAGGAAGGCAAAGTAGTTGCTGTAGGAACTGGTCGTGTACTGGATAACGGCACACGTGTTGAGTTGGATGTAAAAGAAGGCGACAAAATCATCTTCTCTAAATACGCAGGTACTGAAGTGAAATTTGAAGGTAATGAATTCTTGATTTTACGTGAAAATGATATTTTAGCAATTGTAGGCTAATACTTAAACATATTTTAGGAGGGTTTACAAAATGGCAAAAGAAATTAAATTCAGTGAAGACGCACGCAGTTTGATGCTTCGTGGTGTAGATAAATTGGCGGATGCTGTAAAAGTAACGCTTGGACCAAAAGGACGTAACGTCGTTCTTGAGAAAAAATTCGGTTCACCACTTATTACTAACGATGGTGTAACGATTGCAAAAGAGATCGAACTTGAAGATCCATTTGAAAACATGGGCGCTAAGCTTGTAGCTGAAGTTGCTTCTAAAACAAATGAAATTGCAGGTGACGGTACAACTACGGCAACAGTTCTTGCACAAGCGATGATTCGCGAAGGCTTGAAAAACGTAACAGCTGGCGCTAACCCAGTCGGTATCCGTAAAGGTATCGAAAAAGCGGTTGCTGCTGCAGTTACTGAGTTAAAAGAAATCTCTAAAGAAATCGAAGGCAAAGAATCGATTGCTCAAGTAGCATCTATTTCTGCTGCTGACGAAGAAGTTGGTCAATTGATTGCGGAAGCAATGGAACGCGTTGGAAACGATGGCGTTATCACAATTGAAGAATCTAAAGGATTCACAACTGAGCTTGATGTAGTGGAAGGTATGCAGTTTGATCGCGGTTACGCATCTCCATACATGGTTACGGATTCAGAGAAAATGGAAGCTATTTTAGAAAATCCATATATCTTGATCACGGACAAAAAAATCACAAGCATTCAAGAGATTCTTCCAGTATTAGAACAAGTGGTTCAACAAGGTAAACCATTGATCTTGATTGCTGAAGACGTTGAAGGCGAAGCTTTAGCTACATTAGTAGTGAACAAATTACGTGGCACATTCAATGCAGTTGCTGTAAAAGCACCTGGATTCGGCGACCGTCGTAAAGCTATGTTGGAAGATATCGCGGTTCTTACAGGTGGCGAAGTAATCACTGAAGAACTTGGTTTAGACTTGAAGTCTGCTAACATCACTCAATTAGGACGCGCAGCGAAAGTTGTGGTAACGAAAGAAAACACAACAATCGTTGAAGGTGCTGGCCAACCAGAAAAAATTTCGGGTCGCGTAAGCCAAATCCGTTCACAATTAGAAGATACTACTTCTGAATTCGATAAAGAAAAACTACAAGAACGTTTAGCAAAACTTTCAGGTGGTGTTGCCGTGATTAAAGTCGGTGCAGCAACTGAAACAGAACTAAAAGAGCGTAAACTTCGCATTGAAGATGCACTGAACTCTACACGTGCGGCTGTTGAAGAAGGTATCGTTTCTGGTGGTGGTACTGCACTAGTTAACGTCTACAACAAAGTTGTGGAAGTAACTTCAGATGCAACAGGTGACGTGGCAACTGGTGTGAAAATTGTTCTTCGTGCTCTTGAAGAGCCAGTTCGTCAAATCGCAAACAACGCAGGTCTTGAAGGTTCAATCATTGTGGATCGTTTGAAACGTGAAGAAATCGGTATTGGTTTCAACGCAGCAAACGGCGAATGGGTGAACATGATGGAAGCGGGTATCGTGGATCCAACTAAAGTTACTCGTTCTGCACTTCAAAACGCAGCATCTGTAGCAGCCATGTTCCTAACTACTGAAGCAGTAGTAGCAGAAATTCCAGACAAAAATGCAGGCGGCGGTATGCCTGACATGGGCGGAATGGGCGGCATGATGTAATATAGTCTCGAAAAAGTTGATATATCAATGCTTTTAAGACTTGAAAGTTTTTGGTGCCGGAATGGTGCCGTGATTTTAATTCGTAGTTGATTTTGAGAGGCTTTTCATGAGTTCACTGAACTTTTGAGAAGCCTCTTTTTTTCTATCCTTAGTTATGTGTAGAAATTAAAAGGAACTTCAACCCGGACGTTCCTTTTATTTCGCTCTCAGAATATTAAACGCAGCATAAGCTAGCGTTGCTTTTTATGTAAATTTATTAATTGTTAATCAAAAGAATTGAGTTTAGATTTAGATTTAATGCCCATAATAATCTAAGAAAACAATTCAAAGGATGATATCGTGATTTATATATATAATGACTATGGTGGAACTCATACTACAGCTCTGGCAGCGGCATATCATTTAAAAGAAATTATCCAATCAGAACGAGAACTGACAAAAGAAGAAATATTAAGTGTAAACTATTTCAATAAGTTAACTAAAAAGGATTTTGGAAACATCATTTTCCATGGGATAGATGAAAATGGAGACCCAGTGTATACAATAGGTCGGAAATCTTCTAAACTTGTTGTTCCAGCAATGAAAAATTTAATTTTATTGATTCAAAGTAAACATCAATTTCATGAACAAATAATCTTCTCCAATACATCACCAACTGTACCATTAGCGATGTCGATTGGGGGTTTTTTTTCTAGAGGATTAAAAATTGATTTTATTGGTGTGCCATTATTAGTTATTGGTGCAAAACAATGTTGTGATAATATTTTTCGGTTGGTAGAAAATACAAAACAAATAGCCCAAAACAATAAGGATCAAGTAATTGTTTTAGAAAATAACGAATATAAGTAAAACTTTTTAATTCTATTTATTTCTGTTATAAAAAAATTCTTTAGCATGTAAGAGATTGTTTGTTTACAGTAGGAACATTATGCGCAACATCGCTAACACCGATTGAGGTTTATTTTTTATGCTCATTATTAAAAGGAATCTAATACCTCAAGGTGAATTTATACTTAAGTAATTAAATCGAGGTGTTTAAATTGAGTGATGAAAGCTTTATGGTATAAGTTAATGATGGTTATTACAGCTACAAGTGTAACTTTTATATTAGGACTAAATATGGATAAATATGGAAACTATATTGCTCTGTTCTTAAGTTCTATTCTTACAGTATTGACTACAAAGGATCAGTTTCAACAATTCACCACTAGACATCTTAAGTTAGGTAGAAGAGCAGCGGATATTGTAATGTAATTTTGCTAACATAGTGTATATGACTAGAGGCTTCACATAAATTGTTCAAGTTTATGTGAAGCCTCTTTTTTATTTCTTTAGCTCGAATACTGATGTCATTCAAAGGGGAATGCTTTTTCATTGTCTAAAATTAAAGGAATATTTATAATACAGCAAGAATAGAATTGGAAAGGATAATAATTTATTGTGAAACGATAAATATCCTGTTAAAATCAAATTGAAGATAAATAGGAGAGGTGCTTTATATGAAACGAGAAACACTCTTTTTAAAGGTAGTTATTTTTCTTATGGGAATTCCGATTCTTGCTTTATGTATATTTGTGTTGCCTGAGTTCGCTGACCTTTACACAGAATTCGAAAATGGGCTGGCTTATTTGCAATATCCTGTTTTAATCTGTATGTATGCAACGGCGATTCCGTTTTTCTTCGCTCTGTATCAGGCTTTAAGACTTTTAAGCTATATTGACAAGAACGAAGCTTTCTCGGAATTATCTGTAAAGGCTTTAAAGAATATAAAATACTGTGCAATCACAATCAGTATCTTATATGTGGCAGTATTGCCAGCCATATTTCTCGTAGCAGATTCAGACGATGCCCCTGGACTCGTAGTAATCGGAATGGTCATTATTTTTGCTTCAATTGTGATTGCAGTCTTTGCTGCTGTTCTTCAAAAGATATTAATAAATGCCATAAATATAAAATCAGAAAATGATTTAACGGTCTGAGGTGAGTAAAATGGCGATTATAATCAATATTGATGTGATGTTGGCTAAAAGAAAAATGAGCGTAACAGAACTTTCGGAGAGGGTTGGAATCACAATGGCTAACCTTTCTATATTGAAAAATGGAAAGGCAAAAGCAATTCGATTATCAACTTTAGAAGCTATTTGTAAGGCTTTGGACTGTCAGCCTGGGGATATTTTAGAATACAAAAGTGACATAGACACACTGGGATAATAAGATTAGAAAACAAATTTAATTAACTAACGAGATGCGTTGATC
>NZ_JBFUIO010000071.1:0-12407 GCF_056401835.1 Paenisporosarcina sp. P4_D4
AGCTCTGATTCAAATACAAATTCTTCTAAAATTTGTTCTACTAATTTCACAAGCTGTTGGCCTAGCTGAAGAACGCGGTCTGTTTTATCTATATGGAGACGTTCTCCTTCTTCACCATGTGCATGAGTCAGCAATTCTTTGAAGAAATCATCATGTAAGTCCTGCAATCTTTCTAGCAATTGCAATGTCTTTTCACGTACGCCATCCTGTGCGACACGGTCAATCAATGACACAAGCGTTTGGCTCTGTACTTCATAAGTCAATGCACGTTGAGCAGCGAATTCCAATAAATGACCTTCATCCAGTACAATCATCGAAACGTCAGGAAGTAAAGGCATTTGTCCTTCACGCACACGCGATTCTTTTGTCCAAATGTGTTCCATTAAAAAATCATGCGAACAAATGATCAAATCTCCAGCTTCACGGTAATTTTGTCGATGAATCGTTTGACCGCAACGGTTGCGGATATCACAAACGGCACATTGCTGAATCGGATGATAATTTACTTTTTGCCAATCCTCGTCACTGACATCCGGAAAAGCACTGCGCTCTCCGTATGGGTAAACCGATTGGAGCGACTGATGACCGTACACAAAATCAGGAATTCCATCTTCAATTTGTTCCAGGAATTCTTCATCATTCGTTTTTTGTTCGTGCTCAAGTCTCTTTAAACATAAATATTGGTCACGTGATTTCGCCAGACGGACATCAATGTTCCATCCTAGTGAATCTTGTAATTTTTGAATATCTCCTTCTTTTTTAACGAGCTGATCAATTAACGTCTCATCAGCACACGAAATCAAAGCAGGTTTTCCTGTGTATCGCGCATAGGAAATTGCCGGAAGTAAATAAGCAATCGTCTTCCCTGTTCCTACGCCAGCTTCGGCAAACAAAACATTTTTATTTTTCAAAGATTTTTCAATCTGATAGGCCATATAAATCTGCTCATCACGACATTCGAATCCTTTTTCAGGAAGTTCATCATAAAGAACGTCTCCCATCCAATCACCTAGTGATTCAAAAAAAGAGCGGTCTTTCGTTAGTGCAAATGGTAATGTTTGCTTCATAGTGATCCCCTTTCAAACGATAAGAAAACGGATAGGTTGACCTATCCGTTTTGGGTGCTATTCACGAGGTGATTTTTTACCCCAATATTGATAATAGTTTGTTTCGATAAATCCATTAAATAATTTGCGTTTCTTAGTCGCTTTACGCCCGTATAACGTTTCGAAGTCTGCCATTGATGACAACATATAAACAGACCATGTAGGGTAACTATCCATTATACGCCCCATATCATGAATCATGTCTTCGATCGTTTCTTTTTCTCCGATACGCTCACCATAAGGTGGATTTCCAATCAGAACACCGTCCAAAGACGAAGTTGTGAAATCTCTTAATTGACGCTGTTTAAAATGAATTAAATCGGCAAAGCCAGCTTCAATTGCATTGTTTTTTGCAACGTCAATCATTCGCGCATCTATATCAGAACCTGTGATATCTAATGGCTGATCATAGTTCGCTAACTCTTCAGATTCCAAGCGAACATCTTCCCATATTTTTTTTGACATCCATGGCCAGTCTTCACTAATAAAGCTACGGTTATACCCTGGAGCTAAGTTTTGACCAATCATCGCTGCCTCAATAGGAATTGTCCCAGACCCACAGAATGGATCAACAAACGGACGATTAGGATTCCATTTTGAAATATAGACCAGTGCAGCAGCCAACGTTTCTTTTAATGGAGCTTCCCCTTGATCTAAGCGATACCCTCGTTTATGTAAACCGACACCACTTGTATCAATGCTTAATTTTACTTGGTCTTTAAGTATACTAACTTCAATCTTAAATGTTGCACCGGACTCATCCAAAAAACCAATTCGTTTATGAGCCAATTTTAAACGTTCCACAATGGCCTTCTTAACAATTGCCTGACAATCGGGCACACTGAATAATTTTGATTTAACAGATTTCCCTTGAACAGGAAAAGCTGCATCTACCGGTAAATATTTTTCCCAAGGAATCGCTTTTGTTTGTTCAAATAATTGATCAAACGTGGTGGCTCTAAAGTCACCAGCTATTATTTTGACACGGTCCGCTACTCGTAGCCACATGTTGGCACGGGCAATGGCATGCTCGTCCCCTTCAAAATATATTTTTCCGTTTTCAGTCTGGGTTTCATACCCCAATTTTTTTACTTCATCTGCCACAATGGATTCTAACCCCATTGCTGATGTTGCTACTAATCGATGAGTCGTCATCATCTCATCCTTTCTTTTAACGATCATTGTTTCATTTATTTGCTTATTTATTAATAAAAGCTCTCCGAATTAGTGGAGAGCTTGTGTAGTCAAGTATACCCATTAGAAAACCCAATAAGCCATGTTTTGTTATCACGTACTCAAGCGGCTGATGCCTCGTACAAGTGAGTAGTAATCATCTATCTACAGACATTGTCTGTCCCTCAATTCGTTCAATTCCTGCATGAGAGTGCCCCTACCATAATTTGGGTTTCTCGCTCGTGGGGTTTACCTCGTTCCACCTGAAACGTTTCCGAATCAGCTCCGTCACTGTGGCACTTTCAGAGAACATAGACCATATCCGAAGACTTAGGTGTTGTTCCCGCCGTCAGCTGTAACACTGCCTTAGCTTATTTTTTGGCTAAGCACGAACACTACGGTCATCTCAGAACCGTGCGAGCATGGACTTTCCTCTACAACGTCAAGCGTTGCAGCGATTACCTGGATTATCTAAATGGTTTCTTCATTATACTTGATATTCATGTAATAAACAATCCATCCTTGGAATGTTGAATTATTCGTACAACTTACTGCCGAATACATGTTTTTCTAGATTTGAAAGTCTCTTTAAAATATCAAAGTTAGTTGTTCCTGTTGAAGGTGCAGCAACTTGACGTCTTGGCGCTTCATCCAATTCGTCTCTCAATCGTCTATTTTCAGCTTTTAGTGTTTCAATTGTTTGCATAAAAGTATTGTAATCTTGAATGACTTCATCCAAGAACTGATCTACTTCATCTTGGTGATAGCCGCGTAATCCAGTTTTAAATTCTTTTTCCAAAATGACTTCTGGCGTCAATTTCATATCCATAATACATCGTCCTTCCATTGTTCATGCATGGATTTATTATAGCATAAAGAACGTTTTGTCGTTCATTTCCTCACTCATTTTCTGTCGAAACCTGCGCTTGCCCGGGAAATAGTTTGTTTCTTGATTATTCGTTCCAAACGCTTTTTACATGCATGTGTTCTTCTCTCTTTTTGTTGTTCTTTTAAAATCGGAGTTTTTTGTATGAGGATCAATGCTTCTTCAACATGAAGTTTGGCAAGATCAAAATCTTTTTTCACGTGTTCCGCTATTTTCGCCAGCTCTTCATACGTTTTTATTTTCCAACCATCTTGTACGTATCCGAGTGCCTTTTCAAATACTTCGTAAGCAAGGTCGTATTGCTTCGTGCGTTTATATTCATAGCCTAAATAGTAAAACGCCATAGCAGCTTCATCAGTACTATATTGGGTTGTAATTTGCTCAAAAACACTTTGCCCTTTTTCAAAGTCTTTCAGATCCGAAAACCATTTTCCAATGTTCGTTGATGAGATACTAGAATCGATGTACTGCTCTTTCAAAATCAATTTTGTCGTGTGAATAAACAATGTAAGTAATGAGAGGATGTCCCATTCGTTGTGGTGTAGAACTTTTAATAAGGTCGCCGGATTCCCGCTTTTTACAGCATCCATATAAATAATCGGAGCCAGATGTCCTGGAATATCCCCAACACGTTTAAATCCAAGTTTATCTTCTTCAATTTTTGTTAGTTTGAATTGATCCAGTTCATTCCGCCAAACTCTTCTAGACCCATGAAGTAAATCGATATGTGTAGGATCTGACAGTTTAGGTAGATGCTCTCGGTTCATTGTCCATCGTGTTTGCAATTGGGGCCAATCAAAACTTTTGCCATTATACGTTACGACGGTCTGGCCAGCTTTCCATAAGCCTGACTCGTACAACATTGCCGCTTCATGGCTCGGATCCGCTAAAACATGTTGAGTCATCTCAAAATGATCTTTATTCCATATTAACTGCCCGATTAAGAATATGTAGGTACCTGTTCCTTTTAGACCTGTTGTTTCCGTATCAAAAAAAACAACATGCTGTCCATCTGTTGATATGGGGTGAACACCTTGAAAAGAATTCCACAATGCGAAAGCATCGAAAACTTCTTTTAATTGAAAATCACCGTGACAATATGTCCGGTCATAAACTATCTTTTTTTCAAAAACGATACCAAAATCATTTTCAATGATTTTCAGACCTGCCCGTTCCCACTCTTCCGTATACTTCGGTTTTTCTGGAATGACGAAAGGAACCAGCGATTGAGATTTCGTTGGCTTTTTCTTAATCAGTTTCTTCATTTGTAAGAGATTTTTTTCAAATGACATACGGATCACCAGTTGATTCTAATTGTAAATAAGCTAGAAGTTTCAACACTTCATCTTTCATTCCAACGCTTGCTTCCTGGGGTCCGATGCATGCGGGACAACCTTGATCACACGGGCACGCCTCGACATGCTGTTCGACGTGTCCAAGTAATTCAGGCCAAACGTCAAATACGCGTTCACTGATGCCAATCCCTCCTGGGTAGCTATCATAAACGAAAAATGTAGGGAGTTCAGCATGAATCGATTTCACTTGTGGTACAACATGAATATCGCGACGATCACAATGGACGAACAACGGGATGAACGATGCGATGGAAGTCGCTGCACCTGTCATGGCATCTGTGAGCATTGCATCAGTCCAGCCAGAGGGTCGATTGAAACTTAACCAACTCGATGAAGTATGCAATTCTTCCGGAGGAAGCTGGATAGGGCCTGACCCGATATTGTCATGTGTATCAAACCGAATTTTTTTGAATATGGTCGCCATCGCTAAAATCGATACATCCCCAAAAAACACAGAGCCGTGTTTAAACGTTTTTTCTTTGTCTTCACTCATCACTTTTAATTCAACTGCAAGATTTGCATCTGTAAAGTAGTCTACATCCACTTCTCTTACAAAGGCTTTCTTTTCTTCCCAGTCCAGCTTTTCCACTTGGAACTGAATGCCCTGATGCAAATAAATCGCTTCTTCATGCAATAATGTCATCGCACTGTAACGATCCATTTCTCCAATAACTTTAGTTGCAGCAGGGATGGTTTGGTCAATAATGATGACATTTTCCTGTGACGCAGAACGTAAACTGATTTCATGTGCAGGAAAACGATCACTCATCCAATGCCATTTGTCAGAGGTTCGAACCAATATTCCTTCTTCTTCCAAATAGGCAAGTAACTCTTGTATTTCAAATTCCCCGTACTGTTCAGTCGTTTTGAAAGGCAATTCAAAAGAAGCACACTTTAAATGATCCATCAATATAACTAAATTGTCTGGATGAATGCGGGCTTCTTCTGGAGATTGACCGAGTAAGAATGAAGGGTGATTCACAATATATTGATCAAGTGCAGTTGATTGCGCAACATATATTATCAAGGCCTCATCCTGTCTACGTCCTGCACGGCCCGCCTGTTGCCAAGCACTTGCAATATTCCCAGGGTAACCGGTCATGATGCAGGCTTGGAGCTGACCAATATCCACACCCAGTTCCAATGCGTTTGTACTGACTACAGTCTGAATTGTTCCATCCCGCAAACCTTTTTCAATTTGTCGCCGTTCAGAAGGTAAATACCCTCCTCGGTAGCCACGAATGGATTCATCATTTATTTTTTTCTTGGATAGTTCTTTTAAGTACGTGACAAGCATCTCAACACGTACCCTGCTTTTCGCAAATACGATGGTTTGAATCCCTTCCTTGTATAGGCGTTTAGCTAGATCTCGAACTTCGAGAATAGCGCTACGTCTGACACCAAAGGTTGGGTGAACGATTGGCGGATTATAAAAAATGAAATTTTTCTTACCCGACGGTGCACCGTTTTCATCGATCAGTGTATGAGTTTCGTTAGTTAATGATTCGGCCAGTTCTTTCGGGTTTGCAATTGTTGCCGAAGTACAAATAAAAACCGGATTACTTCCATAATATTGACAGATGCGTTTTAATCGACGCAAAACATGTGCCACGTGACTTCCAAACACGCCTTTGTATGTATGCAGCTCATCGACCACTATATACTTCAAATTTTCGAACAAGGAAACCCATTTCGTATGATGAGGTAATATACCCGAATGGAGCATATCAGGATTGGTCAAAACAATATGACCAGCCTTTCTTACTTTTGTGCGAATTGCCGGTGAAGTGTCGCCATCATAGGTGTAACTCAAAATATCTTGATTCATTTGTTCAATCAATAAATTCAAGTCGGACTTTTGGTCTTGAGCGAGCGCTTTCGTGGGAAATAAATAAAGTGCCCTTGAAGAACTGTCTTCGACGATTGATTGAAGGACAGGCAAATGATAGCAAAGGGATTTCCCCGATGCAGTGGGTGTGATGGCTGTAAAGGATTGACCCATACGCGCTATATCATAAGCAATTCTCTGATGGCTATAGAGTTGTGTAATGCCCCGTTCGTTCAGTGCCTGCTGGATGGACGGATGTAAATCTTCGGGGAAATCAGACAAGAATGCCTCTTTTTTCTCAATCGTATGCCAATGAACAATTCGTTCTCGCATGATCGGGTCTTGCTTCCATTCACTTAATATGTCATTAATTGATTGTTTCCTGATCAAGCTTTTCACCTTCTTGCTCTATGGCATGTATAAAAGTTTGCAACGTGTAACAAGTTGACTGTATAGACTGCGCAAACCTCTTTTTTCCAGTCTCTTTATAAAATGATTGAACGACATATTGATTGAAAGCTTCAATTGCCGCATCTATTTGTTGGATTCGCATATACTTCGGACGGTGATGGTTAATCCAAGAGTTGGCATTTGCTCTCCATTCAATTAGGAAAGCATGCCAATAATCGGCATGGGGCTTCACTTGTGAAAAAAAATCAGGAGATGCCTCCCTATCACGCATCTCTTGATGACGTATTAGACAGTTTTGACTTTCTTCCAAAATTAATTTAGTATGTTCGTTTAACTTCATGTTCTCAGCCCCTTTGTTACTGTTTATAGTAACAAAAAAAAGTGGTTTTAACCACTTTTTTGCGAACAGGTATTCCATTCTATCATTTGTTCCGTTTCTTTTAATGCTTTTCCTACTTGATGCCCTTTATCGATGACAGTTTGCGTTTGTGTAGATCTTTCCTGTATAAATCGTGCTTCCAAGATATGTTCAAGTAATGACAATTGTTCAATCAATTCTTCTATACGTTTCATGCTGCATCCCTCCAGTTGTTAGTGAAGTTCTCCATAACATGATGAAATCCTTTGCCAACGACAAAACTAGAAGGATTAAGCTAATACTTACAACAATTCGACACACAAACTATGAAACCTTAAAGCGCGAATCACGTCTAGTAGGGTGTGGTTATGATAAACTGGTATGCGAGGTGACGAGCATGGCATTTAACTACCCGAATGGTAAGATTTATACGCCCACAAAAAATAATTCGGAAAAACGTGCAAAGAAGGATTATACCTTCAGTAACCGGGGAAAAACCTTAGAGGATGAGATTAATGAAACAAATGACTTTTATATGCAAAAAGGTACGGCAGTCATTCATAAAAAACCTGTACCTATCCAAGTAGTAAAAGTAGAATATCCTTCCCGAAGTGCAGCTGTCATAAGAGAAGCCTATTATCGGACTGCTTCGACAACAGACTTTAATGGTGTATGGCAAGGCATTCATGTGGATTTTGAAGCGAAAGAAACGAAAAATAAAACTTCCTTCCCTTTAAAGAATATCCATGCTCATCAAATTGACCACATGCGACTGGTAACGGAACAGAAAGGTCTTACCTTTTTAATCGTTCGTTTTTCATCCATCAATCGATATTTCGTTTTACCTTATCRTCCCCTTCAAGATGCATGGGATGAAATGTGTAAAGGTGGTCGCAAATCAATTCCGTTCGAATTTTTCGAACAACATGCCTTTGAAATAGTCCCAGGAGCTTATCCTCCAATTGACTATTTGCGGGGAGTAACAAAGATGCTTTCAGAGGAATCTGTGAAGCCGTGAAAGTGAGGAGACGTTCGTGAGCGAAAAAGCTAACTCTCGTGGACAACGAAGAAAAGAATTAGAAAAACAAAAGAAATCGAAAAAAAGAAGTACAACAGGTTGGTTTAAACGTATTATTATGGCCTGTCTCATTATTGGATTGGCAGGACTGTTATTCGGTGGAGGACTCTTTGTTTATTACGCAAGCTCCGCACCAGAATTAGATGAAGAATCATTAAAGGACCCAATTTCATCTGAGTTTTATGATGTAAATGGCGATGTCTTTGCAACAATTGGATCCGAAAACCGAGATTATGTGAATTACGAAGATATCCCTAAAGAAATGGAAGCAGCCATATTGGCTACTGAAGACGCTCGTTTCTATAAACATAACGGAATTGATTTTTACCGCCTTGGTGGAGCAATTCTTGCTAACATTACAAGTGGATTTGGTTCTCAAGGTGCTAGTACTTTAACACAACAAGTGATAAAAAATTCATTTTTACAAAATGAAAAAACGTTAAAACGTAAAGCTCAAGAAGCTTATCTTGCTTATCAACTTGAACAAAAGTATGAAAAAGAAGAAATTTTTGAGATGTACTTCAACAAAGTCTTAATGTCAGGAAATATTTATGGATTTGGGACTGCATCTGAAAGCTTTTTCGGAAAAGAATTAAAAGACTTGGAGCTACACGAAATGGCGATGTTGGCCGGAATGCCTCAAAGTCCGAACAACTACAATCCTTTCAAACATCCCGAAGCCGCAGAAAAACGTCGAAATATCGTTTTACGCCTGATGGAACAGCATGGGAAAATTACAAAAGCTGAAATGGAAGAAGCACAAGCGATTCCAATAACTGAAGGTTTACTAGCTGAAGAAAATCGTAAACCTTCGAATTCTACCAAGTATCTTGCATTTTTGGATATTGTATTGAATGAACTGGCAGCTAAAAGCTCAGATGATTCTTTAGCTGATGGATTGAAAGTCTATACGACGCTTGATCCACAAGCTCAGGGTTCAGTAGAAGAGGCTTTTTCAGGAGATAACTTCCCTACTCAAGAAATGCAAGCAGGAATGACCGTATTGGATACGAAAACAGGTGCCATTGTTGCAGTAGGTGGCGGTCGTGATTATGGCCCAAGCTTCGAATTTAACTACGCGCAAGATGTTTCAAAACGTGGTATTGGTTCAACTGTTAAACCTATCCTGGATTATGGTCCTGCCATCGAATATTTGAATTGGTCTACTGGTCACACCCTGGTTGATGAAAAAATGAATTATTCAAATTCAGATCAACAAATTTACAATTTCGATAATGAATATCTGGGAGCTATGACAGCGCGTGAAGCATTGTATCGTTCTCGAAATATACCAGCTGTTAAAGCCTTCAAAGAAGTCGAAAGTGGTGACCGCAAAGAATTTGCCAATAATTTAGGCATTACTGGTGACTATCTCGATTATGAATCTGCTGCGATTGGAGCAACTACCGGAATCAACACGATTAAGTTGGCAGCGTCATATGCAGCTTTCGGGAATGACGGCATGTACTCAGACCCTTACACTATTAGTGAAATTGTTTATCGTGATGGAGAAACGAAGAAAACATTTAAACCTAAATCAAAACCAGCCATGAAAGATTCAACTGCTTTTATGGTGACCGATATGCTTCGAGATGTAGTTAGTGAGCGCAGAGGCGCATCTGGTAAAGCAGCAATCATTCCAGGCTTGGATGTTGCAGGTAAAACAGGAACCACCAACTATACATCCAAAGAATTTAATGATTATAATTTGCCTGAAGGCTCAGCTCCGGATATTTGGTTTGCTGGTTATACGACAAATTATTCAATCGCCGTTTGGACTGGTTATAAAGAACGTAAACAAGCAATCAATACAGCCGATTCAACTGAACGCACTTTCGCCCAAAGATTGTTTAAAGATGTTATGACAGATATATCTGCAGACAAAGATACACCACGCTTTAAACGACCAAATTCAGTTGTAGAAGCAACTGTTGAAGTGGGCACTTCCCCTCTTCGTCTTGCAAGTGAATTTACACCGGACAACTTGAAACGAACAGAATTATTTGTTCGTGGAACTGAACCAACTAAAGTTTCCGAGGAATATGAACAAATTGAAGTGGATGCACCATCAAATTTCAAAGCTGAATACAGTGAAGGCGATCAATCAGCTACATTATCCTGGAAGCACAAAGCACCAAAACGTGATAAAGACAAAGTGGATGTAGCATTTGAAGTTTCGTTTGCAGTGGATGGAGGCACTCCTTCTGTTCTACAAACCACTAGCCAGGAAGGCTTGATTGTCACAGGCATTACTCCAGGCAGTACCTATACATTTACTGTAGTGGCAATAGCAGAAGGAGTACGAAGCGAACCAGCTAGTACAACACTTGAAATTGATGCTGTTGAAGTACCTGAACCGGAAATTCCTGGTGAAGGTGAAGGGAATGGCAATGGTAACGGGAACGGAAATGGTAATGGTAATGGCGGGTCAGATGGCGATGGAACGACACCTCCACCTGAAGACGGGACGACACCACCTGTCGATGGGACAACGCCACCTCCTGAAGGTGAAACTCCCCCACCGCCAGAAGGTGGGGGCGATGACGGATCAACTGAAGGTGCCGCAAACAGTACAGAAAATAAGACTGAAGCGAGAACCGCCTCAATATCGAATTCTGATTCCTCAATAAGTCCATAATATAAAAAAAGAAGCAGATCCTTTTTAAGGATCTGCTTCTTTTTAGTTGGATTTTATGCGCAATCGAGCAATTTTCTTAATTGTTTCATCGAATAACTCATTTAACTGACTAGAAGCTACATAGCGATTCGAATTCGTAATGATAAATATATATCGTTCTTTCCCGTTTAGAGGAAGGATTTCGTAGTCTTGAATCTCATCAGGCTTAAAACTTGTTGATTCTGATACTTGAACCAATAAATCTTCATATAGCTTAATGCCTAAAAGCATCTGCTCATGAACACCCTTATTTTTCAGTTTAAAAGCATCTTGTATCATTTCTTTTAAAGTCGACCATTGACTTAGAATGCCGCTAAGATGTTCTTTTTGTGCATGTTTGGCATCAAATCGAATCAAATTTCTACCAATCCTTTGTTTAGCCGTTTTTTCCCTTCCCGACACAAGGACAACAGTGGACAAACTGGACATTGGGGATTTTGTGCTTTGCAATGATAACGACCGAAGAAAATGAGTTGGTGATGTGTTCTTGACCACTTGTCCATAGGCGTCTTTTTCATGATTGTTTCTTCAACTTGCAGAACCGAATCTTTCCAGCGACAGAGACCCAGACGTTTTGTCACTCGCTCCACATGTGTATCCACTGCCAATGCAGGGATATCAAACGCAACTGAAACGACAACATTTGCTGTTTTACGACCCACTCCAGGAAGTGTGGTTAACAAATCACGATTGGCAGGAACTTCACCATCAAATTGTTCAAGCAGCATTCGACTCAAAGCTTGTATGTTTTTTGCTTTGTTACGAAACAATCCAATTGAACGTATATCATCCTGTAGTTCTTCCAGTGGCACACTTAAATAATCTTCCGGGGTTTGATACTTTGCGAATAAAGCCGGGGTCACTTTATTTACGAGTACATCCGTACATTGTGCAGAAAGCAATGTGGCGATTGTCAGCTCAAATGGATTGGCGTGAACGAGCTCACAATGAGCATCAGGGAACATTCTATCCATTTCTGATAAACAATACTCCCATTGACCTTTTGTCAGCATATTTTCACTTCCCTACTCTCGCTCTTCTAACCAATTATAGAATGGTACTTTATTTGATTTTTGCGGTTGCGTTGGTGGCGATGTTCTTTCCGGAACTGTGCGGAATTGACTTGCTTGTTTTTCAACATCCTGCATAGTTTTGACATTTTTCTTTTTCCACTCAAACAAAATGCGATCGATGTAGCGTAAGCTCATTTTTTGTGCAAGTACAGCTTCTTTCAATGCTGCTCGAATCAACTCGGGTGATTGCTGATCTTGATCCATCCACATTGCAATAGTTTCACTTTCCATAGGGGAAAGGAAACGCCCGAATTCTTGTTCGAACAATCGGAAAATCTCGCCTTCTTGTTCTTTTTGAGTCATTACTTTCTGTGAAGTTTTTTCTTCCAGAACTGTGTCAATCAACCGATTCCATAATGAGTGAAACGAAAAGGCTTCAATCAATACTCCTTTATCATCATATCTTTGTTGTATCGATAAATACCCTTTTTGGAACAATCTTTGCATATGTCGACTTACTTG
>NZ_JBFUIO010000072.1:0-12189 GCF_056401835.1 Paenisporosarcina sp. P4_D4
ACTTAAAAGAACAATATGAACTTTACAAAGAGAAGGAGTCGAAGTAACCGATGGCACAAATGACGATGATTCAAGCAATTACGGATGCACTCCGTACAGAGCTAAAGAATGATGAAAACGTCCTCGTCTTCGGTGAAGACGTTGGAAATAACGGCGGTGTATTCCGTGCAACTGAAGGTTTACAAAAAGAATTCGGTGAAGACCGTGTATTTGATACACCTCTTGCTGAATCAGGAATCGGTGGCTTAGCGGTTGGTCTTTCTCTTGAAGGCTTCCGTCCAGTACCGGAAATCCAATTCTTCGGTTTCGTTTATGAAGTAATGGATTCAATCAGTGGTCAATTGGCTCGTATGCGTTTCCGCAGTGGAGGCAAATACAATGCGCCGGTAACAATCCGTTCTCCATTTGGTGGAGGCGTTCATACTCCTGAAATGCATGCTGACAGCTTAGAGGGTCTAGTTGCTTCTCAACCTGGTTTGAAAGTAGTTATTCCATCTTCTCCTTACGATGCAAAAGGATTATTAATTTCTGCAATCCGTGATAATGACCCAGTTATTTTCTTGGAGCACATGAAATTATACCGTTCATTCCGTGAAGAAGTACCTGAAGAAGAATACACAATTCCTTTGGGTAAAGCGGAAGTAAAACGTGAAGGTACAGACTTAACAATTATTGCTTATGGTGCAATGGTACACGATAGCTTGAAAGCTGCAGAAGAACTTGAAAAAGAAAACTACTCAGTAGAAGTCATCGATTTACGTACTGTGCAACCTTTGGATATTGAAACGATCATTGCATCTGTTGAAAAAACAGGTCGAGCGGTTGTCGTTCAAGAAGCACAAAAACAAGCAGGTATTGCTGCTAACGTTGTAGCTGAAATTAACGAACGTGCAATCTTAAGTCTAGAAGCGCCAGTATTACGAGTATTTGCACCTGATACAATCTTCCCATTCGCTCAAGCGGAATCAGTTTGGTTACCAAACTCGAAGGATATTGTACTAACAGCAAAAAAAGTACTTACATTCTAATAAGAAGTTCAAAAAGTCGGTATAAGTTAGCACATAGAATTTCTTGACCGTCTTTTGGAATTGAAGATGATAGACACTCACAACTGAAAGGGTGAATTTTGTGGCATTTGAATTTCGATTACCGGATATCGGTGAAGGTATACACGAAGGCGAAATAGTGAAATGGTTTGTCAAAGCAGGCGACACCATTGGCGAAGATGATATTTTATGTGAAGTTCAAAACGATAAAGCAGTCGTTGAAATCCCTTCTCCTGTAGCAGGAAAAGTGGAGGAAGTGCTGATTGAAGAGAGTACAGTAGCGACTGTAGGCCAAGTCTTGATTCGCATCGACGCACCTGGCTATGAAGATCTTCAGTTTAAAGGTGATCACGAAGACGAATCGAAAGCAGAAGAGAAAACAGAATCTCAGGTTCAAGCAACTGCTGAAGCTGGACAAGCTGTAGCGAAAGGTCAAGCTTCTGAAAAAGCATCTGCAGAACCAACGAAAGCTGCACCTAAAACAGAAGCAGCTCCTAAGGCTGAAAAAGATCCAAATGGTCGTGTAATTGCGATGCCATCAGTACGTAAATTTGCACGAGATAACGATGTTGAAATTTCTCAAGTCAACGGTTCAGGTAAAAACGGCCGTGTGATGAAAGAAGATATTGAAGCATATATGAACGGTGGGCAAACTTCTGAAGCAACTCCACAAGATGAAGTTGTTGCAAATGAAGAAACAACAAGCACTGAAAAAGTAGCGAAACCTGCAGCTCCAGCTTTAGAAGGCGAATTCCCTGAAACTCGTGAGAAGATGTCAGGAATCCGTAAAGCAATTGCTAAAGCAATGGTTCACTCGAAACATACTGCTCCACACGTTACATTAATGGATGAAGTAGATGTAACTGAACTTGTTGCACATCGTAAGAAATTCAAAGATTTAGCGGCTGAGAAGAATGTGAAATTAACGTATTTACCATACGTAGTTAAAGCGTTGGTAAGCACATTGCGTGAATTCCCAGACTTCAATCGTTCACTTGATGACGAAGCTGGCGAAATCATTCAAAAACATTACTTCAATATCGGAATTGCAGCGGATACTGAAAAAGGCTTGTTAGTACCAGTCATCAAACATGCAGACCGTAAATCAGTATTTGCGATTTCAGATGAAATCAACACACTTGCAGGTAAAGCTCGCGATGGAAAATTATTACCTTCTGAAATGAAAGGTGCTTCTTGTTCAATCACGAATATTGGCTCTGCTGGTGGACAATGGTTTACGCCAGTTATCAATCATCCTGAAGTTGCAATTCTAGGAATTGGTCGTATTGCAGAGAAACCTGTCATAAAAAATGGTGAAATTGTAGCCGCTCCTGTGTTAGCATTATCATTGAGCTTTGATCATCGCATGATCGACGGTGCGACTGCTCAGCACGCATTAAATAACATTAAGCGTTTGCTTAGCAATCCAGAACTTTTATTAATGGAGGCGTAAAAACATGGTAGTAGGAGATTTCCCAATCGAAACAGATACGCTCGTCATCGGCTCAGGCCCTGGCGGATATGTTGCAGCTATCCGTGCTGCACAAACTGGTCAAAAAGTAACGATCGTTGAAAAAGAACACTTAGGCGGCGTTTGTTTAAACGTTGGTTGTATCCCATCTAAGGCGTTAATTTCAGTYGGTCACCGTTTTGAACAAGCAAAACATTCAGATGACATGGGTATTACGGCTTCTGAAGTAACAATAGACTTCTCTAAAGCGCAAGCTTTCAAAGACAGTGTCGTTAAGAAATTAACTGGTGGCGTTGAAGGTTTATTAAAAGGTAATAAAGTTGAAATCGTTCGCGGCGAAGCTTACTTTGTTGATACAAACACAGTTCGTGTAATGGACGAAAACTCAGCACAAACTTATAAATTCAAACATGCAATTATTGCAACTGGCTCACGTCCAGTTGAGATTCCATCATTCAAGTTCTCTAAACGTGTATTAAGTTCAACAAGCGCTTTAGCTCTTGGAGAGATTCCTGGTAAATTAGTCGTTATCGGTGGCGGTTATATCGGAACTGAATTAGGAACTGCTTTTGCAAACCTAGGTTCTGAAGTAACAATCATTGAAGGTGGCGGCGATATTTTAGCTGGTTTCGAAAAACAAATGACTCAAATCGTTAAAAAAGGCTTGAAGAAAAAAGGTGTCAATGTTGTTGTAAAAGCATCAGCAAAAGGCGTTGAAGAATCAGATTCAGGCGTAACAGTTACGTACGAAGCGGGCGGAGAAGAGAAAAAAGTCGAAGCTGATTATGTATTGGTAACAGTTGGCCGTCGTCCAAACACGGATGAAATGGGTCTTGAAGAAATCGGCCTTAAAATGGGCGAACGCGGCTTGATCGAAGTTGACAAGCAAGTTCGTACAAACATCGAAAACATTTTTGCAATTGGAGACGTAGTTTCAGGACCTCAACTTGCACACAAAGCTTCTTATGAAGGTAAAGTGGCAGCTGAAGTTATCGCTGGGCAAACTTCTGTAGTGGATTATTTAGCAATCCCTGCTGTATGTTTCACAGATCCTGAACTTGCAACAGTTGGTTTAAATGAAGAACAAGCTAAAAAAGAAGGCTTTGAAGTAACGGCTGGGAAATTCCCATTCGGTGCTAACGGTCGTGCTTTGGCATTGAACGCAACAGACGGTTTCGTGAAGCTTGTTTCACGTAAATCTGATGGCTTGTTGTTAGGTGCTCAAATTGTCGGACAGGGCGCTTCTGATATGATTGCTGAACTTGGTTTGGCAATTGAAGCCGGTATGACGGTAGAAGACATTGCTATGACTATTCATGCACATCCAACATTGGGCGAAATCTCAATGGAAGCTGCTGAAGTAGTAATGGGTCACCCAATTCATATCATTACGAAATAAGGTAATACTAGAGTCGTACAGGGCAACCTGTACGGCTTTTTTTGTCGTTTATGGAAAGATAGTGGGAAAACATGCTAAAATTACAATTGAAAGGGTCACGGTGATACATCATGAAATACACAAAATTAATGAGTATGAGTTTATTAGTATTAATGTTGGCAGCATGTGGTGACGTAGAAACGAAGACACCTACCTCAGCGCCGACACAACAGGAAGTCGATGAAGAAGTTGATGATGATAAAGGTACTGAAGAAGTTAATGAAGCAAATGAAGCAGAAGTTTCTGAGGAAGAAACTGCACCAGCAAAACCGCTCTATACATTGAATGAAGCCAATTGGTCGTTCAAACCAATTGCTAATGCGCCTTCCAAAGTTGTACTTTTGACCATTGATGACGCACCAGACAAGCGTTCACTTGAAATGGCAAAAACATTGAAATCTTTGAATGCACCTGCCATTTTCTTTGTGAATGGACACTTTTTGGATAGTGATGAAAAGAAAGCGGTATTAAAAGAAATACATAACATGGGCTTTGCTATTGGAAATCATACGCAAACGCATGCAGATTTGAAAAAACTCACTGAAGAAGAACAGCGTGCAGAAATCATGAAAGTAAGTGAAACTATCGAAGCTATTATCGGGGAGAAACCTAAGTTCTTCAGGGCCCCATTCGGATCAAACACTGATTTCAGTAAAGCTTTGGTAAAAGAACAAGGCATGCTTTTGATGAATTGGACATACGGCTACGACTGGGAATCAAAATATCAGGATGCCAATGCTTTGAAAGATATAATGGTCAACACGGAGTATTTGACGAACGGTGCGAACTTATTAATGCACGATCGAGTATGGACCGCAGAAGCCCTTGGTGGGATTGTGGAAGGTTTACGTGCAAAAGGATACGGCATGATTGATCCTGCGACAATTCAAGGTGTAACAGGTCAATAATGACCTACAATTAAGAAAAGGCTGAGCGTTCCTATTAGAGGAGTCTCAGCCTTGTTGCATTAATAGAAAGCCTTATGTTCTTTAATGACACGAATCAACTTCAATTCGTCGTCTTCAGGACCTTGAACTGGTAAGCCCGCTTCGATATTCATATGAATATAGGCGATATTATCTTCCGTAATAATTTCCCCTGGAATGAAAATAGGGATACCAGGTGGATATACCATAATAAATTCAGCGGAAATACGTCCTACAGATTCTGCAAACGGTACAACTTCAGTTGTTGCATAAAAGGCATCTCGAGGCGTCATGGCTAAACGTGGAATATCTGGCATGGTTACAAAAGCTTCCACGATTTCAGCTTCATCTTCGAGTGATTGGGACATGCGCTGAAGAGCATTGACAAGCAAGTTCACTTCTTTTTTGGAATCTGCAATCGTCACGATGCAGAGTATATTATATAAATCGGATAATTCAACTTCAATGTTTGCTTTCTCTCGCAACCATTCTTCGGCTTGATGACCTGTAATCCCTAAATTTTTGACACTTATTAATAATTTAGTAGGATCCATATCGTATGTTGCAGAAGTGCGCAAAATTTCTTCGCCCACACATCGTAGGTTTGGAATTTGATTGATTCGCTTTCGTGTATCTTTTGCCAATCGAATAGTCGTTGTTAATAAGTCATGACCATGAATAGCTAATTGGCGTCTCGCAGTATCGAGAGAAGCCAGAATCGGATACGATGTAGAAGTTGTAGTTAGCATGGACAAAATGGATTGAACACGCTTAGGCGAAACTAAACCTTCCCGAACATTCAAGACTGAGCTTTGTGTCATCGAACCGCCCAGTTTGTGAACGGAAGTAGCAGCCATATCCGCACCGGCAGCCATCGCTGAGACAGGCAAAGATTCATGGAAGTGGATGTGGACACCATGTGCTTCATCCACCAATACCGGAATATTACGACTGTGGGATATTTCTACAATGCGTGCCAAATCAGCAGCAATGCCGAAATAAGTTGGGTTGATCACAAGTACAGCTTTTGCATCTGGATGAGCACCCAAAGCTTTTTCAACCGATTCAGCAGATATTCCGTGTGAAATGCCAAGTTCTGGATCCACTTCTGGGTGGATGAATACTGGAATTGCACCTGCAAAGACAATTGCAGACATGATGGATTTGTGAACATTGCGTGGTACCAGAATTTTATCGCCAGGACCGACAACACTTAAAATCATCGTCATGATAGCACCACTGGTTCCTTGCACAGAGAAAAATGTAAAGTCGGCACCAAAAGCTTCGGAAGCTAATTCCTGAGCTTTTTTAATCGCACCTTTTGGTGAATGCAAATCATCAAGTGGAGCAATATTAATTAAGTCTATGGAAAGAATATTATCGCCTACGAATTCACGAAAAGCAGGATCAACACCATTTCCTTTTTTATGACCGGGAATGTGAAATTGAATAGGATGTCGGTTGCGATGCTTCAGCAAGGCATCAAATAAAGGGGTTTCTAACTGAGACAATGGTCGTACCACCTCAACTTTCTTAATGACAGCATCCAAGAAGTCCTGAACACCGATTGAAAATGAAAAACAAGTGAATTATAGCATTTAGAACTGCAGATGACCATAAATATTAGAGGAATTTCGACAATAAAATCGAATATAATACAATTAATTATTTAGGGGGAATTGAAAAATGAACTGGCAAACACGGATTACGGACTTATTACATATTAAATATCCAATCATTCAAGGTGGACTTGCCTACCTTGCCTATGCAGATTTGGCAGCAGCTGTTTCGAATGCTGGCGGCCTTGGTCAGATAACGGCAATGAGCCTGGAATCACCAGAGGCACTTAGAAAAGAAATACATAAAGTACGAACAATGACCGATCAGCCATTCGGTGTAAACTTTGCAATTGGTGATCAGGGACGGCCGTTTTCGCATATGCTTGAAGTTGCCATAGAGGAGAAAGTATCTGTCGTGTCAATGACTGGAGGGAATCCGACACCGATTTTTGATCAACTAAAAGGAACCGATATAAAAAAACTCGTGCTAGTTGCTGCTACAAGACAAGCACAAAAAGCAGAAGAACTCGGTGCTGATGCTGTAATGGTTGTGGGCCAGGAAGGTGGAGGGCATTTGGGCCGCGATGACGTTGGAACCATGGTGCTTGTACCGCGTGTTGTGGATGCTGTGTCCATTCCTGTCATCGCCTCAGGTGGAATAGGGGATGGCAGAGGTTTAATGGCTGCACTTGCACTAGGAGCTGAAGGAATCGAAATGGGTACTCGGTTCATTGTGACCAAAGAATGCGTACATGCCTCAGAAGTTTATAAGCAAGCGTTAGTAGATAGTTCTGAAACTGGCACGACTGTTATCAAACGCTCGATTGGCGCTCCTGCACGCGCATTGATCAATCCGTGGACGGAAAAAATTCGTGACATTGAAGCTGCGACACCTACTTACGAGGCTTTAAGAGAGTATATTAGTGGCGAAGCAAACAAACAATATATTTATAAAGGTGATACTTCACATGGGTTTGGTTGGGCTGGACAAGTAGCCGGATTGATTGATGATGTCCCATCTGTGGAACAACTAATTTCTAGAATGATTTCACAAGCGGAAGACTTCCGAGTAAAATGGAATTAAGGAAAGGGTGAAAAAAACATGAGTTTTTCATATCCATTTTCAAAAGATTGGTCGACGGAAGAAATTATTGCCGTTGTTCAATTTTTTGAAGTCATAGAATACGCATATGAACAAGGCGTAAACCGAGAAGTATTAATGGAAAAATATAGACGATTCAAAGATGTGGTTCCATCAATGGCAGAAGAGAAAACCTACTTCAGAGAATTCGAAAAAGAAAGCGGATATATTTGTTATCCAATCATCAAAAAAATGAAAGAGACAACTAAAGGCGCCATTATAAAAGGAACAGGGAAATAATCCCCTGTTCCTTTATTTACTTCTGTAGTATTTTCTTTTTTATCGTACGCAACGCCTTCGTGACCAACATCCTGCTGGCCCGAGTAGGCTTGCCTGATCGTCCGCGGAAAGGGAGCCGATTACCTCTTTTATTATAGGCTCTGTTAAACTATCCTATTGATTATTATCTATACGAGCTAGCCGCATAAGGACACTTGTAAATATGTTAAGTTATTTTTTCACCATCACATGATAAATTGGTAGTAATGCTTCGAACGTTTCTTCAGCAAATGATGCAAATTCTTCTGCTGACATTTCAATTGCCATTTCGCTAGGCAGATGGCGGCCGACTAAAAACTCAGCTTTTTTGACATCATGTAACCTCGTCAACAGTGCGGGCAATTGTTCTTTATGAGCACCTTTGAGTTGAATTGCTTCTGGCGACATGTGGTCTCCGGAAATGATAAAGTCCTGAGGTAGTTTTTTAAATAAACTTTTCTTTTTCAATAATCTCTCTGCTATTTGTACTTTATCGGGTGCTTCATAAATGACAGCCAAGATAATGAATACATGCGTCCCCCATAAACCGATTTGAAAATGGGGAAGAGCTTTATAACCGCGTTTATATGGTGCGAATGCCACCCATGAATCCTTGGGCGGATTAACGGAGCGTCTGGCGTGCTTAGCGACATGTGGATAGAATTCATCGCCCGTTTTACTTGAAAAGTATGATGCATATGTATGACCGAATGCTTCGAACTTTGGTCGGACTTTTTCAATCAAAGATTGCATACGATGTTCTAATCCTTCTATCTGAAAAACCTCAAAATCTTCACTTTCCCACTTATATTTCATCTTTTTTTCCACCTTTCGTACTTCGTATGTTTAGTTTAATCAAAAAATGGGAAAAAATCTTGTAAGTAAGCTTTATGAAGTTGACAAAACCAACATTGTGCCATATTGTATAAAAAACATTCTGAATATTTAGACAAAAGAAAAGGGGTGTAAGACATGAAACAAGTTGTCCACATCATTCGTAAAGAGGATGTTGAGAAAAAAATGATTTTGGGATTAAAATTAGAGCTTGACTATGAACTTGCCTCTTTGTACGATGCGATGCAAGAAAAAAATCAAGCGGAAATAGACAAGAGCAAAGTAAGGCTTGGCGATATTCATAAGCAACTGAAGGCTCTTCATGCTTTACATTAGTGAAATAACCAGTCCTTATACGTAAGCAGACCTGATCGTCTATTTCTGACATCAGGTCTTTTTTTGTTTATAATTGAAAGAGAATGATTTGGAAAGGCGGCTAATCCATTGGAACTTCAACAACTCGATCGCTATGCAAAAGCATTAATAAAAGAAGCAGGCAGAAAGATTCGCCACTCATTGACCCATGAATTGGTTATAGAATCTAAAGTGGATGCCAATGATTTGGTAACCAATATTGATAAAGAAATCGAACAATTTTTCATTCAGCATATCCGTAAAGATTACGAAGGCCACTCTATTTTAGGGGAAGAAGGTTTCGGTGATGCCCTTCAATCATTGGAAGGCTACGTATGGATGTTGGATCCTATAGACGGAACGATGAATTTTATTCATCAACAACGGAATTTTGCCATATCATTAGGGATTTATAAAGATGGCATCGGACTTTTCGGTTACATTTATGATGTCATGCATGACGAATTATACAGTGCACAAAAAGGGCATGGAGCTTATTTAAATGATGAACCAATTCCAATGTTGGAAGCCACTACGATTTCCAAAGCAATTATTGGAATGAATGCGAGTTGGGTAGTACCGAATCGTCATGTTGACAATGAAGGTCTTATACGATTGGTCAAAGATGTACGCGGAATCCGTTCATATGGGTCTGCAGCGCTGGAACTTGCGTATGTTTCCACGGGACGTATTGATGCTTACATGTCCATGAGACTTTCACCGTGGGATGTTGCGGGAGGAGTTGTCATTGCTGAAGAAGTTGGCGCGATTGCCACTAATTTAAAAGGACAACCGTTAAAGTTTTTAGGACAAGATACATTTATTGTTGCACGACAAAGTTTGCACGATTCATTAATTGAGAATTATATTACGCTTATATAAAGGTTATTTAATAAAATGCATTTAGGAGCATTGCTTAAAATAGCCAAATAAAAAGGAAGGAACGGTGTAAAACCATTCCTTCCTTCCTTTAAATATTATTTGCAACGTAGTGTTTTTATAATGTTCCTTCGTCACGCATTTTCTTTTTGGTTTTAAAACCGAATCCCATAACAAAGATCAATATTGCAATACTGGCGAATATACCGATTACACTGCGTAAACCAACAGATATTCCAATTGCAAACATCGATAATAAAGCTAATAGGGAATATAGTACAAATACCCATTTAATATTTTTCACAAAGTACCCTCCACAAAAGCGATAATATTCTTACAATTCTAAATCAGACAAATAGTTACAACATGTGCTATAATAACACAGTTAAGGACTCGAAAAAAGAATATGGAGTGAAACAATGACTAATTTACGTCAAGACTTAAGAAACATTGCAATTATTGCCCACGTTGACCATGGTAAAACAACTTTAGTTGACCAATTATTAAAACAATCCGGTACTTTCCGTTCAAATGAACATGTGGACGAGCGTGCAATGGATTCAGGTGATATCGAGCGCGAACGCGGTATTACGATTCTTGCTAAAAACACAGCGATTCAATATAAAGATGTGAAAATCAACATTCTTGATACACCTGGACACGCTGACTTTGGTGGAGAAGTTGAACGTATCATGAAAATGGTAGACGGTGTTCTACTTGTTGTGGATGCTTATGAAGGTTGTATGCCACAAACTCGTTTCGTATTGAAAAAAGCTTTGGAACAAAACTTGCAACCAATCGTAGTTGTAAACAAAATTGACCGTGACTTTGCTCGTCCTGAAGAAGTAGTGGACGAAGTTCTTGAACTTTTCATTGAATTGGAAGCAAACGACGATCAATTGGAATTCCCTGTTATTTTCGCATCAGGTATGAACGGTACTGCAAGTCTTTCTTCAGTTGCTGCAGAGCAAGATGAAAACATGCAAGTACTTTATGATGCAATCATCGAACACATCCCATCTCCAGTAGATAACAAAGAAGAGCCTCTTCAATTCCAAGTATCTCTTCTTGACTACAACGATTATGTTGGCCGTATCGGTATCGGTCGTGTATTCCGTGGAACGATGGAAGTTGGACAACAAGTTTCACTAATGAAGCTTGACGGCAAAATGAAAAACTTCCGTGTTACTAAAATGTTTGGTTTCATGGGTCTGAAACGTGTGGAAATCCAAAAGGCTTCTGCTGGTGATCTGATTGCCGTTTCTGGTATGGAAGACATTAACGTTGGTGAGACGGTTTGTCCTACTGAGCATCCTGAAGCATTACCAATTTTACGTATTGATGAGCCAACTCTTCAAATGACGTTCCTAGTGAACAACAGTCCATTTGCTGGACGTGAAGGTAAATGGGTAACATCTCGTAAAATTGATGAGCGTCTTCAATCTCAACTTGAAACAGACGTATCTCTTCGCGTAGATCCAACTGACTCTCCTGATGCATGGGTTGTATCTGGTCGTGGGGAATTACATTTATCAATCCTGATTGAAAACATGCGTCGTGAAGGTTTCGAATTACAAGTTTCTAAACCAGAAGTTATCGTTCGTGTTATCGATGGTGTTCGTTGTGAGCCGGTTGAACGCGTACAAATTGATGTCCCAGAAGAGCATGTTGGTTCAATTATTGAATCAATGGGTGAACGTAAAGGCGAAATGCTTGATATGGTCAACAATGGTTCTGGTCAAGTACGCTTGATCTTTATGGTTCCTGCTCGTGGATTAATTGGTTACACAACTGAATTCATGACGTTAACTCGTGGATACGGAATCATCAACCACACATTCGATAGCTACCAACCAATGCAAAAAGGTCGCGTAGGTGGACGTAGTAAAGGTGTTCTTGTTGCAATGGCTACAGGACAAGCATCTGAGTACGGAATTCTAGGAATTGAAGACCGCGGTACAATTTTCGTTGAACCAGGTACTGATATTTATGAAGGTATGATCGTTGGAGAACATACTCGTGATAACGACTTAACTGTTAATATTACGAAAATGAAAGCTGCCAATAACATCCGTTCTGCAAACAAAGAAGCGACAACTACACGTAAAAAACCACGTATCATGACGTTGGAAGAATCACTTGAATACCTAAACGATGATGAGTACTGTGAAATCACACCTCAATCAATTCGTTTACGTAAAAAAGTTCTTGATAAAAACGAACGTGAACGTGTAACGAAAAAAGCTAAAACGGCAGAAAATAATTAATCGTATGGAAAGAGGT
>NZ_JBFUIO010000073.1:0-11987 GCF_056401835.1 Paenisporosarcina sp. P4_D4
GATTAAGACAACATTTACTCCGTGAGTCACTGCAACAACTTGACTCTGAAAGAGCGGCAATGCAAGAAGGTAGCCGCCTTGAAGAGTGGAGAGCTGTGTACAAGAATTTATCTGAAGGGGAATGAGCTGATGGGTAAAGTTTGGAAGTCTGCAAAAGAACTGAAAGAATCTAATTTGAGGTGGATTGATACTCGCTTTTCACTACAAGATCCTAATGCTGGCAAAAAGCTATATGATAAAGGTCATATAGCTGGTGCCATCTATCTCGATCTTGAAAAAGATTTATCGGATATGAATAAGACAAATGGACGTCATCCACTGCCTGATAAAGAAAAGTTGAAATATCTTTTTGAATCAAATGGTTTACAGTATACAGACCATGTCGTGATTTATGACCAAGGCGGAATGCCCTTTGGACCGCGAGCTTACTGGATGTTTTGTTATGCAGGTTTCCCACAAGTAACATTGGTGAAGGAAGGCTATGAAGAATTGGTTGAACTGGGTTTAGAAGTGTCAACTGAAACATCGTCATACCCGGCTTCGACATTAAGCCTTCAGTGGAATGAAGACATTCTTTCGACTCGCGAGCAAGTTAAAGTAGTATCGGAGACGTCAAATGGTGCTCTTCTGGATGCCCGATCAGCAGAAAGATATGCAGGCATTCATGAGCCGATTGATTCAGTAGCTGGTCATATTCCGAATGCGAGAAATTTGGACTGGGAACTGTTGAAAGAAGATGGTCGTTTTAAAGAAGCAGTCGATGTTATATCGGAAGTAGAAGCGGTTGTTAAGCAAGATGAAGATATCACTGTGTATTGCGGGAGTGGAGTAACTGCAGCACCTCTATATGCAATGCTTAAAGAAGCGGGATATCCAAAAGTGAAATTATATGTAGGCAGTTATAGTGACTGGATTACTGCTTATCCAGTGGACAATAAATTGACTTAGCAAAAATTAAATAATCAACAAAAAAACGAAGAGCAATTTGCTCTTCGTTTTTGTATTATGAGAATACTTTATAATTTTTATGTGATACTACTGTTAAAGTTGATGCGGCACCAATTTTTTTTGCGTCTTCTTGAGAAATTTCAACGATGCAAGAATTTTCAAGGATTTTGAAGATAGCTCCTTCAACTTCTACATCACGACGAACGAATGTGATTTTTTCACGAATTCTTCGTGCTTGTACAAATTCGGATACTTCTTTTTCATGTTTTTGGAACGTCATCTGAATTCCCCATTTCTATAACACTGATGTCATGTCGAATACAAACTACTCGAAACAAGTCGAAAGATTCTTATGAAAATTTGTCGTATTATGAAGTTATTATGTATCTATTATAACATAGTTTTCTGTTTTAATCTATCACACCCGATTCATTGGTATACTTAAGATACAAAGAAGAGTGGACAACTCTTAAATAAAGGGAGATTTTAATGACAAACACACAATTTAAAGATTTTGGTATTTCAGACGACATAATTCGCGCACTAGAAGGTCTGGGATTTACATCCCCAACAGAAGTGCAATCAAAAGTGATACCTACAGCACTATCAAAGCGGGATGTTTCAGTTAAATCTCAAACAGGAAGTGGTAAAACARCTGCTTTTGGTATTCCAATTTGTGAGATGGTGGACTGGGATGAAAACAAACCACAAGCTTTAGTATTAACCCCGACACGCGAATTAGCTATGCAAGTTTCTCAAGATATCATGAGTTTTGGTCGTTTTAAGCGTATTAAGGCTACGGCGATTTATGGGAAACAGCCATTCGCTTTTCAACGCACTGAGTTAAAACAAAAATCACATGTTGTTGTGGGAACCCCAGGTCGAGTCATGGATCACATTGAGCGCCATACACTTGATTTAAGCAAAATTGAAATTCTTGTCATTGACGAAGCGGACGAAATGTTGAGCATGGGCTTTATTGAATTGGTCGAGTCCATAATCAGTCACTTGCCAAAAAAACGATTAACGATGTTGTTCTCGGCAACACTTCCAAAAGACGTGGAAAAACTATGCCATAAATATATGGACAATCCGGTGGACATCGAAATTGAAAAAACAGAAAGTGTAAACCAACAAATAGAGCACTCTGTATATATCGTAAAAGAAGCAGAGAAATTTGCGATGCTGAAAGAAATTACGATGGTTGAAAATCCAGATAGCTGTATAATTTTTTGCCGTACGAAAGATAACGTCGATCAGTTGGTGGACTTACTGGATGATGAAGGCTATACAGTCGATAAAATTCATGGCGGGATGGAACAAAATGAGCGTTTCGATGTAATGAATGACTTCAAACGTGGGGATTTCCGCTATTTAATCGCTACTGATGTTGCTGCTCGAGGAATTGATATTGACCGTATTACGCATGTCATCAATTACGATATGCCTTTGGAAAATGAAAGCTATGTTCATCGTACTGGTCGAACAGGTAGAGCAGGCGAAGTCGGAAAAGCAATTACACTTGTTACACCTTACGAAGATCGATTCCTTGCATCGGTTGAAAAGTATATTGGTTTTGACATCCCGGTGAAAGATGCGCCTTCAAAAGAACAAGTAGTTAGAGCGAAAGCTGCATTTAAACAAAAAATGAATGAACAACCTGAAATTAAAGTGGATAAGAAAGAACAATTAAATGAAGATATTACGAAATTGTATTTTAACGGCGGGAAGAAAAAGAAAATCCGTGCTGTGGACTTTGTTGGGACCATTGCAAAACTCGATGGAATGACTGCACAAGATATCGGCATCATTACCATTCAGGATAATGTTTCTTATGTGGAAATATTGAATGGTAAAGGACCGCTCGTATTGAAGCAAATGAGAAACACGACAATCAAAGGAAAACTGTTAAAAGTTCATATCGCTAACAAATAATTAGATAATAATATTATGTAAACTAAAAATAACGAAAAGCAGTTGCCAAAAGGCAGCTGCTTTTTTAATTGTTCTTATTCGGCACCAAAAATCGAACGAATTTTGGCTTTACTGTTATTTCAACAGGCGTTTCTAAATAAATCTCTCCGTCAGTATCCACTTTTTTCGGTTCATCGGTACGAATCACAATATGTTTACCGGTATAATGGGTGACATTCTTTAAATCATCCGGCATTATATCTGGTTGATTTAATGAAAACCATTCACGTATGGCTGCCATAGTTGACGCTTGTATGAGCACCACATCCAATTGTCCATCTCTGGGATTAATGATGTCGAGAGGAAAGCGATGGGTTCCGATGGATTTTCCATTCATAACGAGTAACATGACAGCTTCTTCATTATACGTAGTGCCATCAATCTCCAAATGAATAGAAAACGGTTCACTTTGACTAAACGTTTGTAAAGCACTCATGAAATAGCTTAGCTTACCGTACTTGTCTTTGAGATCGGGATTAATGTTCTCGGAAGCGTCGGCAATTAATCCTATTCCAGCGAAGTTCATAAATAAGCCATCATTTATTTGTGCTGAATCTACATCTTGAACGACTCCGGTAACAATTGCTTCAGCTGCTTCTTTAAGAAAAGGCGGGATGTCTAATGTACGTGCAAAATCATTGCAAGTCCCTCCAGGAAGTAAACCGATGATAGGGAGTTTTTCAATCTTTTCTAATACTTGAACAGCTGTATGCAGCGTTCCATCTCCACCCATTATAAATAAAACATCCGCATACGATGCGTCCAAGCATGCTTGTTTAAACTCGTCAGGAGATAATGTTTGTACAATGGTCAGTTTGTGACAATGGGCCGCAATAACCGGAACGACAAGTGATAAAGCTTCTTCATCAGAGTCCTGTCCAGCTTGCCCATTAAATAACAGAACGCCATGATTGAAACGGGACATCTTTTCACCTTCTCTTGAAGTATAATATTGATAAAATCATATGAAATTACTTTAACATACTTAGTGGGAGTGAAAGAAATTGTCAAACCAAACTTTTGTTTATACCACGTATATCCGAACCAACCCGGAAAGACTTTGGCAAGCACTGACAAACAGTGAAGATACCGAGCGCTATTTCTTTGGTAGTAAACTTCAATCATCTTGGAAATTGGGAGAGAATGTTTCTTTTTTTAGAGCAGAAAAACTGGATGTAACAGGTGAACTTGTGGAAGTCATTCCCTATGAAAAGCTGTCGTATACGTGGTCAGCTACTGAAGATCCTACTTTACGTAATGAGCCCTCAGTCGTTACATTTTCACTAAAAGAGATGGATGATACAGTGAAACTTACGCTCATTCACTCGAATTTAGCGGAAAGTGATATAGTCGATGCATCAGATACTTTTTGGGGGGCTAACAACGGATGGCCGGCAATTATGAGCAATTTGAAAAGTTATTTGGAAACAGGAGAAACACTTAAAGCAATTCAAGCATAAATCCTTTTAATCTCTTTTTAATAGGCGAGATGAACGTTCGCCATAGAATAAACGTTCTGTTATACTCGAAAATATGTAAATCGTTATCTATAAAAAGATAGCGATTTTTTTCTTGTAAAGGAGTCTACGTATGCCTACGTTTTTTGAAAGACAAGCGATCAGTCATAATGTTCATTTAAATAAAGTACAACAAAAAGCAGTTTGCCAAACGGAAGGACCACTTCTGTTATTGGCATGTCCAGGTTCCGGTAAGACAACGACGTTGATAATGCGCATAGGATATTTAATTGAAGAGAAAGGTGTAGAACCCCGACGTATTAAAGCCATTACATTCAGTCGAGCTTCTGCCCAAGATATGAAATCACGCTTTGAACAGTTTTTTCCTTCATTAAATCATGTCGCTTTTTCAACCATTCATAGCTTGGCTTTTACTATTACATCACGCTTTTTAAAGAGCCAAGGGATTTCATTTACATTAATAGAAGGAACTCCTACCAATAATGCACCGATGAAATCACAAATTCTGAAGGATTTATATAAAAAAGCGCTAAAAGAAGATTGTACTGACGATCAGTTGCAAGAGATGATTCAGTTTATCAGTTTCATCAAAAACAAAATGATTCCAGAAGCACGATGGAAAGACGAAGCACTTCCAAATCCGGAAGCAGTGAAAATTGCGATTCAATATGAAGCGATTAAAACACAAAATCCTTCTCATCTTTGGCTGGATTTTGATGATTTGCTCGTAATTGCTTACGTAGCTTTATCTACAGACAGACACATCATGGAAAGTTTCTCGAAATTGTATGATTACGTGTTAACGGATGAAAGCCAAGATACTTCGAGAGTTCAACATGCAATTGTTGAAAAGCTTGTTGAAGGGCATCGGAATTTATGTGTCGTGGCAGATGATGATCAAACGATTTATTCGTGGCGAGCTGCAGACCCTTCATACTTACTTAACTTTAAAGAGACGTATCCAGACGCCAAAATATTGAAGATGGAACAAAACTACCGTTCATCTGCCAATATCGTCTCGGTTGCCAATCAATTCATCAAAAGAAACACTATCAGGTACAAGAAAGAAATGTTTACAAAAAACAGCCCTGTATTGGATATTGAATTGAAACGATTGCATGACGATCAAGCCCAAATGAGATATGTCATATATGGACTGCTTGATTTAAAAGAAACGAGCAGTGCAGCCATTCTTTTCCGGAATAATGCAAGTGCCATTCTTTATATAAGTGAGTTGGAACGAAGAGGCATTCCGTTTTATATGAAAGATGTCGATCAACGATTTTTTTCTCATTGGGTAGTTGACGATATATTGAATTTCATGCGATTAAGTTTTAATTTAGAACGAAAAGATATTTTCCTGAAAATTGCACGGAAATTCAATCTGTATTTATCAAACGACCAAATTCGTAAATTTGAGCACATTGAAGAAGCAGGAAATGTCTTTCAGCTTCTTTCTAGACACGTCCCGTTAAAGGATTATCAAATTAAATCATTGCAGAGCTATGCAACGATCTATGAGCAAATGAAAGAATCGCGTCCGAAAAGCGTCATTCGTTTAATAAGAGAAAAACTCGGTTATGAACAAGTTTTACAAAACCGTGCAGAGAAATTTGGATTTCGTATTGAAGTGCTGCTCGACATGATCCGTACACTCGAACAAATCGCTGAGCCATTCACGACGATGGAGGCATTTGCCAAGCGATTAAAAGAATTGGATGAGCTTACGCAAAAAGCAAAAAAGATCAAAGATCCAAACGCCGTCACGTTATCCACTTTTCACAGTGCAAAAGGGTTGGAATTCGATCATGTGTACATGATTGATTGTCATAATGGAACGATTCCATCTGACGAAGACCAGCGGGACACCGAAAAGCTTGAGGAAGCGAGACGCTTATTTTACGTGGGAATGACGAGAGCACGACAACATCTAGAATTGTTGACGTATGCAGAGAAGGATGGGAAAGAAAAGGTTGAATCGCGGTTTATTAGTGAAGTAAGAAGTATCCTGCTGAAAAATTCCAAACAAAGTGAAGCTGTGACTAAACAGGTAGACCCCGAGAATCCAAATACCATTCGTGAAATACGAGAAATGACAGTTGGTCTTAAGATTGTCCATAAGAAATTTGGTGAAGGTCATATCGTTCAACTAAAAAGTGATCGAATCATCCTGCAATTTGGGGAAACTCAAAAAGAGTTGGCGATTCAAATGATTTTGGACAAAGGTTTGCTTGCAAAAGACATTAAGGCGGTTCCGAAGGACTTGATTGTAAAGTGAATGTTACAGGAACGTCATGAAGTATTGGTAGTATAGGTAGGAATCTATAGAGGTTGGTGGTTTTTTTGAGTAAGCGTATTAATTTGAGTCAAGGGAAATTGGAAAAATGGGAAGAAGCATTCGTCCCAGAAAAAGATGTGTTCTTTCTCAGAGAGCAAGATCAACATTTTTTGAAAGAATTTGGCAAGAATTGTTTACTTTTTTCAAAAGAAGAGTTTATGAAGCATCCGACATATACTGCGGTTTCATATGCCAGCTGCTACACGTATTGGACATTATCAGAAGACATTACTACAGTAGTTGTCTTGCCACATCGTGTCTTTCCTGCTTTGAACCAAAAGGTAAAGACAGCGATATTGAAAATTCAGCAACAGGTAGGAAGAGGACTTGTATTTGAAGCCCGTTATTTCGAAGGGATTTTGAGAGAGCCTGCCAAATCGCTGTTGGCACCATACGAATTTGTTTCGAATGATCGACAATACACAGCTATTCAGAAAGAAGTATGGAACCAGTTGCCGAAGTCGTTAAAATCGGATTTACTGAATCGCATTGCCTTTGATTACGATACTCCAGGAATATTTGATCCGTATGTACCTACGGAAAGTGTCACAAGTACATATGTCAACACGTATCCAAACGAACATGGAGCCAATTGTTTGTCATCCACTTTATTTGCTGCGGCATCGATTCAGGAGGGTTATACGTTAGACTGGATTATTAAGGAATGGGTTCACCCGACCACATTTATTAATGGCCTGACACAACTTGGTTATAAAGAAGTGCCTTTGTCCATGGATGCCATTTTCCAACATGATATCCTCGTGTGGAAAGATGACAAAAACCAAATCATTCATGCAAGTTTCCATATCGATCAAAACTACTTCTTCAATAAAAATGGTCAAGTATTTTTCAACCCATGGAAAACCGTTCACATGAGAGAGTTGGAAGAACAATGGAGTGCCTACAAAATACATGTGTATCGAAAATAAGAGGTTGTCTAAATGTGGAGTTTTCTCTAAACTATATGTATGAAGTTTGAGAGGAAGTGTCCACTTGAAACGATGGACGAAATCAATTGTTATTGATGCACCAATTGAAGATGTGTGGAAGTATTTGGACGGCGACTTGGAAAAGATGCAACAAATCATGCCGAAAGTAGTCAGCAATACGCCCGTCACTGAAACGAAAGAAGTTGTGGGCAGTGTTTATCGCCAAGAATACCTTGAAGGCAACCGTGTAGAAGCCTATGATGTGCACGTTACCGAATACGAAAACACTCCAACTCACAAACATATGAAAGTAGCATTTACGCTTGCGCAATTATTTGAGATTACTGCGAAATATGAAGTCGAAGCATTACCTGATTCTAAAACGAAATTTGTTTATACAACTACAAATAATCCGTTAAAATGGTTCATTAAACTATTCTTGTTATTTGGCAATGACAAAGTGATTGTCGAATTCGTAGAACGTGTAAAACAAGTGGCAGAGAGCAATCGCGCATAACAACTTTGAGCGTCGCCCGAAAGCGACGCTTTTTCGTGTGTTTAAAGGAGAATAGATATGGTACAAGCAATTGGAATAGATGTCGGTGGTACTTTAACCAAAATCGCTTACTTTGAAGAAGACCAACAGTTGAATTTGATACACTTTCCTTCCGCAGATTTACAAAAGGTAAGTGATTGGATTACTACATTTAAAGATGATATTCAAATCGGACTTACCGGTGGCCGTGCTGAACAATTAAAGACTTTTTTGAAATCCCATGAAAATCTACATTATCTGGTGGAATTTGATGCAACAGTTGCTGGTGTCAAATATCAGTTGAAAAAGGACGGCCAAAATTTCGAAGAAGCTGTCATCACCAATATCGGAACTGGTACATCCATTCATTCTCTTAAAGGAGATGCTCATGTACGAATTGCCGGGACTGGAATTGGTGGGGGGACATTACTTGGAATGTCAGCATTAATGACTGGCGTTAATGAGTTCAAACAAATTGTTGAGCTATCTGCCACTGGAAGCCGCGCTGAAGTCGACATGTTGGTAAGTGATATCTATTATGGCAATAAAACGCCTATTGATGGAGGGCTGACTGCAAGCAATTTTGGTGATGCAGGATTAAGGCCGCTCCTTGAACGGTCAAGAGAAGATATTCTAGCGACAGTTCAAGGTCTGGTTGGTGAAGTCATTTCAACTTTAAGTATTCAATGTGCTGATGCTGAAAATGTGGAACATATTGTATATATTGGATCAACTCTGGCAGAAAATGACCCTCTTCAAAAGGTTATTGGTAGCTATACAATACGGAAAAACCGGACACCAGTGTTTTTGAGTGACAATGGATACAGCGGGGCTATCGGAGCTCTATTGAGCAAATTTGATGGAAAATAATTCTTAATAAAAAACTGATTTTTAGGAAAATACATGAACTTTTCATTTGCATTAACCCGGGTTTCATGTTACATTTATAGAGGATTATTTTTGTTCGGATAAGAGTAAGACTTGTAAGAGATTTTATCTCCACGATTTGAGCAAGGATAGTAACACAATGTGTACTTAGTACACGAGGAGGAAACACACATGGAACAAGGTAAAGTAAAATGGTTTAACTCAGAAAAAGGTTTTGGATTCATCGAACGTGACGGCGGAGACGATGTATTCGTACATTTCAGCGCTATCCAAAGCGAAGGTTTCAAATCTCTTGACGAAGGTCAAGAAGTTACTTTTGAAATCGAGCAAGGACAACGTGGCCTACAAGCTACTAACGTAAACAAAGCTTAATTTTAAGAATAACCTATAAACAGATTCTCTTCGGAGAATCTGTTTTTTTGTGCAAAATTAATGATTAGAGGCACTGCAATTTGGCTGAAGGGATAATATTTCGGAAGCTTTTATTGTACTGCTCATTTAAAACACATACCAATAATAAAAAGAAACAAAAGGACTCAAAAGCGTAATACGCTTATGAGTCCTTTTGTTTTATAATGGCTTTTCGTGCTAATTGATCGGCAGTTAGATTAGAGCTGTCCGGCACCCATTTAATAAAGAAGAAATCAAAAGTATCGGCAATTTCAAGTGCCTTATCGAGCAATTCCTTAAACACTGGGTTTTTAGCGTATCGTTTTTCAACGGCAGCAACAACAATCTGTGAATCTGATCTGACGGATATCAATTCTTTTGACAGCTTCTGTGCTTCTTCCAGACCTCGTAATAAGGCAATGAATTCTGTCGTATGATTATCATAAATCCCTATATATTCTGAAAAGCGAAGTTGATGACCTTCGCCTTTGATGAATATACCAATACCGCTCGGACCTGGGTTTCCTGCACTTGCTCCATCAATATACACTTCAAGCATGAAAACAACTCCTTATTTTTCATCCAGCGGTGTCATTCGTTTGGCCATGTAACCAAAAGGCGTTCCGAGTATAGACACCAAGAATTTCAAGACATAAGTTGAAATAAATACACTTAACCAAACTTCTGCTGAGTAAACACCCAAAAAAGCAATAGAAGTAAAAATTAGTGTATCCAGTAATTGACTGAGCATAGTCGATCCATTATTGCGAATCCAGAATGCACCGTCAGATGGAAACAGTTTGCGTATGAAACTGAAAATGAGAACATCGGTGTATTGACTGACAAGATAGGCAATCATACTTCCAAGTGCAATACGCGGAATCAATCCGAAAATCGTCGAAAGGGATTCCTGTGCAATATCATCAGGGGCTGGCTGGAACTGGATCACGAATTGCATGATGGCAGTCATCATTAAAAGGGAAGTGAAGCCTAACCATACTGCTTTTTTGGCTTCTTTCTTGCCATATTTTTCATTTAAAATGTCAGTGACTAAAAAAATGCTTCCATAAACGGCATTGCCGAGAGTTGCGGTCAAGCCAAAAATTTCAATAAGCTTTGTTACTTGTATATTTGCCAAAACAGTGGCGAATCCAACCCAGACAAATAATCCCGTTCTTCCAAAAAATTTATACATGATTAACACGAATATCATATTGACTATTGCAAATCCTAATCCAAGTACTTCATTAAACATAGATATCCTCCTGAAGTTTTGATAACGCGAGAAGGTTACGAACCGCGAAAAAACGTGTTGATTTCCAACTTGACTATTATAATGTCAGTTGCAAGCAAAAGCAATGAGGGTGTAAGATAAAGTAGCACTTTCTTAGTGAATAGAGTGTAAAATTAAGAAGTGTGTGACTTTTATGAAAGGATGAAGCAATTTTGAACAAACTAACAGTAATCAGTGAAATTGACGATTTGCTTGAGACTTATTGCGATGGTTGCTTCATTAAAAGAGAACTCAAGATAAACGGTGGAAAAACATTGGCTCACCGTTTTTGTATAAATAGCTGTACCGTTGGTGACCAATTGCAGTTTCTAGGGCAAGAACTCAATAAAGTAAAAACCAAATAGTCTACCATATAAAACCCACCAATCATCTGATTGGTGGGTCGACTTTATTATGTAATCAATAGAACGTTTGCGGCTTGTGGACCTCGATTGCCATCGATAATTTCGAAGGAGACAACTTGACCTTCATCTAACGTTCGGAATCCATCACCTTGGATTCCAGTAAAATGGACGAACACATCTTCACCATCATTGTATTCAATAAATCCGTAACCTTTTTCATTGTTGAACCATTTTACCTTGCCTTGGTGCATGAACGTTCCTCCTCATACTATTCGAGTGAAATGTCAATTTCCACAACCACAGATTACAAAATATTCCGTGAATGGATGGATATACTATACATGAATTGTCGAAACTAGTCAATTTTCTGTCGATTCAGTGTGTTGCGGTTTGAGCTTGATTTATGCAATGATACTAATAGTGAAGTATTGTCTGTTAAGGAAGGAAGATCAAATTGAATGCGATTGAAAAATGTGAACGACTAGTAAAAGATATATACAATCAATTTGACGCAAGTCATGATTTTCAACATATTGAACGTGTGAGAAAAAACGCCCGAATCATCAGTCAGGAAGAAGGGACCGTTCGTACAGATTTAATAGAACTAGCTGTACTTCTTCATGATGTCAGTGACGTTAAATATAGTGGCATAGAAGGCAAGGCGAAAGAAAATGCCATTTTGGACGAACTAGACTTGCCATTGAGTGATCGACAACAAATAGTTGAGATTATTGAATCTGTTTCCTTCAGTGGTGGACACGAAAAAGAAGCCAAAACAATTGAAGCCAAGATTGTCCGTGATGCAGATCGTCTGGATGCAATCGGTGCGGTAGGAATCGCCAGAACGTTTGCATATGGCGGAGCTAAGG
>NZ_JBFUIO010000074.1:0-11922 GCF_056401835.1 Paenisporosarcina sp. P4_D4
TGTGCAGCTGACGAATACTAATCGATCGAGGACTTAACCAAAATGAATTTGAATGGTTTTCAATGACCCGTTTATCCAGTTTTGAGTGAACAAACACTCAAATAGTCTAGTGATAATGGCAAAGAGGTCACACCCGTTCCCATACCGAACACGGAAGTTAAGCTCTTTAGCGCCGATGGTAGTTGGGGGTTTCCCCCTGTGAGAGTAGGACGTCGCTAGGCAAAATAAGAAACCGATACCTTCCGAGGTATCGGTTTTTTTGTGTTGTTTTTTAAGCTTAGTACGAAGGTGTGCGAGAAAGAGGAGGAACAAATAGTTTGAGGAAACAAAGGGATGAGAATCGGAGCGTATAATATACGCGAGACTCGAAGACCTGCGGTTGACGAAGAAATCTGCCGTTCATCGTCTTTCGCAGCCTAGCGCCGATGGTAGTTGGGGGCGCCCCCTGCAAGAGTAGGACGTCGCTAGGCAAGTAGAAAACCGTTACCTATTAAAAGGTATCGGTTTTTTTGTGTTCATTTATGTATGAGTGATTAAGATGTGTGGAGTAGAAGTAAACAAAGTAATGGGGCTTAGAAAACTGGCTTACCAATTCTTTATGCAGCGTAAGCTGAATAATAAAAAATCTCCCTTTAGACTTCGCACTCTAAGTAGCAATAACCATCCACATCGTTACTTAGAAGAATGATAACCTCACTATGTAGGTCTTACGTTTTGGCAATCCCTTTTACAAACTAAATCCATCAATTGCCTGGTCTATTTCGTCCTGAGATATCCCAATATAACGATCTTGTTGTGCAGGATAACCATCTTTTGTAATATCATGTCGATATTCCTTAAAGTATTGTGCAAACTCAATAGTAGCTTGGTCATATTACGTAAAGAGTTTACTAGATATAAACTATCGATTTGGAATTTTCAGTCTTATTTCGACAAAAAACACTATTATGTATGCTATGTTAAATAATAACAACAAGAATTTCGCAGCAGACACCATTGAGTACCTATACTAATTTGTAGAAAGGGGGCAAGGGGTGCTTTTTTATGTACTTCTTGAAGAAGTAGGGCGCTGTCGCTATAAAAATTGGAGGGGGATGAAGTTGAAGATGAAAAAGAAGGGTAATCTAAAAAAAATGTTCAGCATTGTTGCGACATTACTCATGGTACTTTCCTTAATTGTACCGGGAATAGCAACTGCGGAACCAAATAAAAAACTGCACCAATCATTAAATGACTCTAACGTACTTTCAGGAAACAAATTGAGCAGTAGTTTACTAGAAACATTCGAACAAGAGGACAGAGTTACTTTTCTCATAAAATTTAAAGAGAGTGCAGACACGGAAAAAGTAGCAGAGCAAGCAAAAAAAGATGCCGGTAATGCAAATCTTTCGGCAAAAAAATCACAGCTCATGCAACGTTCCGCTGTTGTATCTGAATTGAAAATGACATCTCTTGAATCGCAACAAAATGTAAAACAGTATTTGGACATGCAAGTTAAGGCAGGGAACGCTAAAGATATTACGTCGTATTACATTGTTAACGGAATGGCTGTTACAGCTACAAAAGAAGTGGCGCAAAAAATAGCGACATTCGCTGAAGTTGAAAAAGTTCTACCGAATGAAACACGGGAACTATATACAACGAAAACCAAAAACGCAGTAACACCTGATTCCAATATCGCCAATGTAGAATGGAATGTTGACAGGGTCAATGCCCCTAAAGCTTGGGACATGGGTATTGACGGTTCGGGAACAGTCGTCGCGAGCATCGATACAGGTGTCCAATGGGATCACCCTGCATTGAAAGAGAAATACCGCGGCTACAATGCAGCGACAGGTGAAGTGAATCATGATTTCAACTGGTTTGATGCGACTGCAGGACAAGCAGCACCTTATGATGACCAGGGGCATGGTACACATGTTACCGGTACGATGGTAGGTGGCGAGCCAAATGGTTCTAACCAAATTGGTGTAGCACCGGGTGCGAAATGGATTGCTGTCAAAGCATTTTCAGCGGATGGGGGATCAGATAGTGATCTATTGGCAGCAGCGCAATGGATTTTGGCCCCGACAGATGCAAATGGCAATTCACGTGTCGACCTGGCACCAGATGTTGTGAATAACTCATGGGGTGGGGGTGCTGGTCTTGATGAGTGGTATCGCGACGTCGTTAAAAACTGGCGCGCTGCACAAATATTTCCTGGATTCGCAGCTGGAAATACAACGATATATAACCCAGGGGGACCAGGATCAGTAGCATCTCCGGGTAACTATCCGGAATCATTTGCAACTGGTGCGACCGACATTGACAATAAAGTGGGAGCTTTTTCCTTACGCGGTCCATCACCGTATTCGGAAATTAAACCAGATGTCTCTGCACCAGGAGCGAACATCCGTTCAGCAGTCCCGGGGAGTGGTTATGAAGGCGGTTGGAATGGAACATCGATGGCTAGTCCTGCAGTTTCGGCGATAGCGGCAATGCTCCGCCAAGTGAACGCGAACGTAACAGTCGATGAAATGGAACAGATTCTTTTAAATACGGCAGTCCCGTTGACGGATATTGAATATCCACAGACTCCGAACGATGGGTATGGATATGGACTTGTCGACGCTTATATGTCTGTTTCTGCAATCATTAATGGTCTTGGAAAGCTTGAAGGCCAAGTGGCGAAAAAAGGGGAGGATAATGAAGCCCCAACATTCACTCATACTGCGCCGATAGCTACATATGTAGGAATGGATCTCGATTTGAAAATCAAAGTGAGTGACAACATTAGCTTAGCATCCGTCGTACTGAACTACCAAGGTGCAAACGGAGAATGGAAAGCAGTGAATGCCTCTCAGAAGTCTGGAGATTATAAGTCCGGAGAATATGTAGCAACGATTCCAAGTGAGGAAATCGCTGGTGATTCGATTGTTTACAAATGGACAATCAATGACTTCGGGAATAACGAAGTAGTAAGTGAAAATCACACAATCGAAGTGAAACCAGCTATTACAGTTGGCTATTTCGAAGATTTTGAGAAGACACCAATCGGTTGGACTTCATTTGGGTTAATGGATACTTGGGAGTGGGGTGTACCGACATCCGGCCCTGGTAAAGCTGCATCTGGTGAAAAAGTGTACGCCACAAATCTTGAAGGTCCGTATGGGAATAATATGAACGCAACACTCCTTATGCCTCCAATGGATTTGCCTGAAGGAAATGCCTACTTGCAATTCAAACAATGGCATGAATTCGAGCAATCATCAGCAGGGGCAGCTTATGATTACGGACATATTTTCATATCCACTGATATGAAGGAATGGACACAACTACTCAAGATTCAAGGTCGATCAAGTGCTTGGTCTGAGACGGAAGTCGATTTGTCAGCGTATAGCGGTCAGCGCGTCTATATCGGGTTCAATGGATTTTCAGATGGAAATGTTGAAGAGGATGGCTGGTATATCGATGATGTCTCTTTAGTTGATACATCACATACTGAAAAAGTATCAGAAGGGATTAAACAAGGTGACAAAGGGAGTAAATTGAATACCGAAAAAAGTGGTCTTGATGGTGTCAAAAAGCCAAACAATAATAATTCCGACGTGATTATAGAGAAAGGGAAAGATTTATTCGAAGAAGCGATTGACCCAACAAAAATAAAACCCGCATTGCCTGAAAAAGAAACAACACTAGGCGAAGGGAATCTCAACCCGATGGTCTTACCAATTGGAGCACAAGTGAGTGTACTTGAAACAGGACGTTCAGTCTATTCAAACCTTGCTGACGGGAAGTATTCGTTAATTCATGGCATAGGTACATTTACTACGAAAGCAGAAGCTTACGGATTCCAATCTAAAGAACAAACCGTTCAAATCGAGGCGGATAAATCGACACAAGCGAATTTCATATTAGAAGAACTGCCAAAAGCAACGGTTAGTGGTACAATTACAGACAAATCAACAGGTGATGGAATCGAAGGAGTGAAATTACTTCTCCTTGAAGATGCAAATATCACACCTGTAGTGACAGATGTAAATGGTAACTATTCCATCACTGCTTATGAGGGGGACTATACGCTTGTAGTGTTTGCACGAGGTTACGGTGGTCAGAGAACTACCATTTCAATCGGCAACGATACGGCACTGGATCTTGAGCTTGAGCCGTATTATACGTACCCAGGTGGGGAAATTGGCTATGATGATGGAACAGAAGAAAATGCATATGCGTTTTTTGCAGCTGGAAATGCTTGGGGAGTGAAAATGACTCTTCCTGCTGGAAAAGAATCTGCAATCGTATCCGATGGCATCTTCCGCTTCTCGGATGAGAGTTGGCCTAGACCTGGTGGAACTGCTTTTGCAGTAGAGGTGTGGGATGCAACAGGTGCAGATGGTGCACCCGGTAAGAAACTGGCTGGTCCATTTAGCGCGAAAGCAAAACGTGACGGTACATGGACAGTCGTTGATTTGACAGAATACAATATTGAAGTTGATAGCGATTTCTACATGGTCTATGTTCAGACGCAGGGTAGAACGAATGCACCTGGACTTGCGTCAGATACAAATACCCGGAACTCTAACCGAAACTATCAATTTGATGCAGGTTCATGGACACCTTCACTTACAAGCGAAGGAAACTTCATGATCCGTGCACGTGTCATATATGAAGTGATTGAACCGGTTATTACATCTCCAGTACAAGGCTTTAGTACTAATGAAAAAAAAGGGGTAATCGAAGGAGTAGCGTCCACAACGACGACAATCCAATTGATGAATAACGGAAAAGAGGCAGGTTCTACTTTAGTTGGTGATGATGGAAAATTCGCTATCCCTATGGAATTTGTTGAAGGTGCAAATGAGATGATCGCTGTGTCGAAGATGGGTGGTAAAGTAACAGGTAAATCTGCGCCAGTTACAATCACGCTTGACACGATCAATCCTAAACTGACACTCGACAATCCGAAAAACGGAGATAAGACGAATCGTGAAACGGTGACAGTCGAAGGGACGGTTTCAGATGTCAACCTCAAATCAGTCCAAGTGAATGGTTTTGAGGCAGCAATTGTTGATGGCAAGTATTCGAAGCGGATTTTGCTTGATAATGGTGTGAACGAAATTACAGTTGTCGCAACCGATATTGCGAACAATCAAGTTTCAAAGACAGTAACAGTAACAGCAAAATTCAAGCACAAACTATCGAAACCTTAATACCGAACAAAGATCTTCATTTAATTACTGGTAAGATTGTGAAAATTGAGTTTGATAGTGAGCCAGGGCATAAGGCCAAGCTTTACCTTTTAGTAGGTTATCAAATAGCAATTAAATCCAATATCTTTCAAAATGGCTTTTTTGATCAAGGAATCTCATATTTTGCTTTCTAAATATGAGATTCTTTTTTATGTTATTTCATCATTTAATATAATAGGGCAATTTATTGCAAGACCCTAAAGGAGCTGATTATTTGATCACCATTTTAGAAAACATAAAGGAATTAACTTCTATATTAATATTCATTTCCAGCATTATTTATCGTAGGCAACTTAAGCTAACTAAGTGGAAAAGAAAACTTTCTAAAGGCGAAATGACAATGTATATAATTACTTCAATTGCAATTCCTTTTTACGGAATTACTTATTTTATTCTTCTATTGGGAACATAAATTGCGTTGTTTTATCCAGTTAAATTATTCCCTTTTGTTCAAGCCTTCTCACAAAATCCTCTATTATAAAATCAATGTTTGTAGCACTCTTTTATCAAAGTCCCAATTTCTAAATTCAGTTTGTTTTTTGTTGTAATGATAAACAGCAGTACAGTCGCACCATACTATAAGAAATCACAGGGGAATTATTTCTTGTTATTCTTGTTGTTTTCCTACTGGTTGGTTCCAGATATGCAATCGCTTTAGCTTTGGGTCACTTATTATGGAAACTCATATTGTTACGACTCTTGTTTTTATAATCTTCCGATTGGTATTATTATTGCAAACACTTTTTTCCCTGCAAAAGTTGCCATGCCCGTTGTGTTTTGTATGCTTTTTCAACAAATATTAGGTTTTCTGTTTAGTAAAGTGGTAGAAAAATATCAAGATACATAATTCGAAATCTGCAACTACTTTTAGTTAGTGGGTTGTGGAGACCAACAGATCGGATGCTTGAAGAACTACTAACCAAACATGATAGAGAGACGAGGTGAGTTCCATTGAAGTCCATTTTTATTGGTATTTGTGCTGCCTTCTTTTTTGCATTTACATTTATTTTTAATGCATCCATGGAGTTGTCTGGCGGGAGTTGGATATGGAGTGCCTCACTTCGGTACATTTTTATGATTCCATTTCTTTTGACTATTGTACTAATGAGAAGAAATCTATTAGCACTAATAAAAGAAATGCAAAAACAACCAGGAAAATGGATATTATGGAGCTTCGTTGGCTTTGTTTTATTTTACGCACCTTTATGTTATGCAGCTGCGTATTCACCTGGTTGGCTGATTGCTGGTACATGGCAAATTACGATCATTTCAGGTGCATTACTTGCACCGTTATTTTTTGAAACAATACAAACCAAGAATGGACCTTTACAGATTAGAAGGAAAGTTGCCTTTAGGGGTCTTTTCATGTCAATGATTATTCTGTTAGGTATTGTTCTAATGCAAATGGAACATGCCAAGCAACTTTCATTAGAAAATCTATTATTGGGAGTTGTCCCCATTCTAATCGCATCATTTGCCTATCCTTTAGGGAATCGCAAAATGATGGATGTATGTGAAGGGCGATTAGATGCATATCAACGAGTATTAGGAATGACGTTAGCAAGTCTACCATTTTGGCTTTTGCTTTCTTTGTATGGCTTTTTTACGGAAGGATTACCAAGTGGAGGACAAAGCTTTCAATCGTTATTGGTAGCTCTTTTTTCAGGCGTCATTGCCACGGTCTTATTTTTTATGGCTACTGATTTGGTAAGAGGAAATATGCAAAAGTTAGCTGCAGTTGAAGCAACACAATCAATGGAAGTGATATTTGCATTAGCTGGTGAACTAATATTTCTATCTATACCACTTCCTTCTCCAATTTCCTGGGTCGGTATTTTTATCGTCATCATTGGAATGATATTGCATAGTTATGTTTCAAATAAAAGAGTGGAAAATAATCTTAATCATTCATTGAACGAAAATTAAATAATAGTTGCGGTGTTGAAAGTAGGCATTGCTTTTTTACTAAAGGGCGTAGATCCGTGACGAGTATGATCGCGGTTATCGCTAGTCTATGCTACTTGGTTATGATTCCAATCTTCGCTCTGGAAAATGATGTTGTTTTAATAGAGATATAAAAAGATAAAACAAAGCAGGGAGAACAATCACCATTCCAATGATCAGGTATGTTAGACGGGTGCTGATATCCCATAATGCAGATGAGGCAAACACGATTCCTAGAGGCATTGTTATCCTAAATAAAAACAGGCGAACTGCACTAAGTTGCGTTAAGCGTTCTCGAGGGGCCTCTCGCTGAAAAATAGCGGCACTTTGAGCATTAAAAAGAGGGAATAACATTCCACCGATTAGTTCACATATCCATGCAAGGGGTACTGAATGGACAAAAAACAAGAGAATAAATGATAGACCTCCTCCAAACAAACCAAGGTACATCGTAAAAACCGTTTTCGGTATTTTAGTAAGAATTAACATTCCAATAACATAACCAATAGGAAAAGCTCCTTTGAAAATAGCATATTCCCAATCCTGTCCTTCAAGTTCACCTTGTATAAAAGGAACACTTAAAACCATTGTTGCCCCTACAGCAAATTGGACTGTCGAAGAAAGAAGCGTTAGTCGTAAAAGATTTGGGTATTTAAAAAAAGTTCGATAACCTTCTTTCAGTTCAGTCCACCAAAACTTTTTTGTCCACGTGGCGACCGTTTTCTGGCTTGACTGTGGTATTTGCGAAAGCGCCAAGAAACTAGCCAAAAACAGTATCGAAGAGATTCCATAGATGTATTCCATAGGAATGAACAACAATAATAATGAAGTTACACCTGGAGCAATAATAATCATGAGTCGCAGTGTGGTGTCCAATAATCCATTTGCATCAACAAGCTCGTCGTCTTTGCAAATATCAGGTATGAGAGCAAATGAAAGACTGGCGTAGATGGGTTGCATCAATCCCAAAATGCACTGTAGTAAAACTAATCCAACCATAATTCCAAAATCAGAATCCATTAAGTAACCAGCTAGTGGTAAAAAGTAAGCACTGGCACGAATCAACTGGATGTTTCGAAGCATTTTCTCTTTCACAACGTGGTTCAGTAATGGAGCACTAAGTCCTTGAAGTATTAATGAAGGAATAAAGTAGACTAGCCAAATTGCCGCCATCCATTCCTTTGAACCAGTTAATTCATAAAGCAGCAAACCATTAATTATCCCCCCAGCTGCTCCTCCAAATTCTGATACGACTTCACCTAACCAAAGTGATTTAAATGATTTAGAGTACTTTTTTATATTGGGTTCCCAAGGTATTGAGTTAGACGTTCAGAAAAAGCGTTAATTCGGGTCATATTTGCCTTATAGATTCCTTTATCAACCTGAATAAATTTTGCTGCTTTTAATAATGAGAGCTGATGGTGGAGAGTGGTTTTAGAGATGCTGAACTGTAAACTTAAATCTTGTAGTGATGAAGATTCTTTTACCAACTGATAAAGAATTTTCAACCGAACTTCATCTCCTAATGCTTTGTGTCCCCGAATGAGTTCTGCCGAAGGAACTCCAGGCTCCGTCAAATACTCTTCTTTTAAAGGATAGAAATATAATTTTGTGTCAGGCGTACGGACTTCTAGGGTCCATGGGCGATAAATTACCTGCGGAATCAATTTAACTGTCCAAACAGAAGGTTCCGGAAAATACCATACTCCACCCGTAATTAATTCGATTGTTTCGATAGGGTTGTTCTTATCTAGTGAATTATATTGCTTCTCCTCAAAATCTAAGGTTCGAATCCACTTTTCCCATTTTTCATTCTGGCGTATCCAGGTGTACCAATCAGTCATAAGGTTGATGAATAAAGTGCAAATTTCTTGATATGAATAAGAACCAAGATGACGGATGTATTCACCGAGATAGGCATGGTCATCAAAATAGGACGCATAAGACTCAAATGAATCGCCTTGTTTGTATTGTGCAGAAATCTCTCTACGCATTGGTTCCATCTCTCGATCCTTATAAGGCAAAACCGTTTCATAAAATTCATTTGGATTCATTTCTGAAAGCTGGAGAGAAAAATCGGTTATAGATTTTGCAGAAAACCTTTCTTGAAGCAAGATTAATCCATACCATAAATTAGTTCTTTCTATTTCATCTAAATACTTGAGGAGAATTTCAGACATGGAATCCAGATTGGACTCCCACATTTCGTCGAACTCAAAAGTATGTCTTAGTTGCGTGTGGGTAAAACCAGTAATTCCAAGAATCACCTCCCATACTTGTGAAGATTCTACTTCTATCGAGATAGTTTCTATTGGTTGCGAGGAATAATGAAAATTCATCCGAGTGCCTCCTTCATCTATGAATGTATTCTATAATAATGGAATTATAAATTCAATAATTTCCGAATTATTTAATAAATATATTACAACTAACTTTCTTAAAACTCTTACTTATTAGTTGATATTCAGTCAAAGGGGTAGATTTCCATTCAAAAGTCGTAGATGATATTCAAACTAATGGAGGGTGCAGACAATATTTGGAATGGTACAATTTATTTAAGACTAATGAAGAAAGAACGTGGTTATATGAATAGAGGGCTTTATTTGGCTTACGTATGTGCGGGTATAAATGCAGTAATAGTGGGTTTATCTTTCTTATTCACAAAAACGGCTATTAATATTTCTAACCCAATAGATACCTTAGCCTTCCGTTTTACTTTTGCTTTCATAACGGTATTGTTATTAGTAATATTTAAAATTGTAAAGGTAGATTTAAGGATAAAGTCATATTATAAATTAATACCATTAACCCTGTTTTATCCGACTTTTTTCTTTACTTTTCAAGCGTTTGGCCTTGAATCTGTACCTTCATCAGAAGCCGGGATACTTTTTGCAACCATACCAATTTTAACGACAATTTTGGCTTCATTTTTTCTAAAAGAACAAACATCAGCTTATCAAAAGCTTTCTATTTTAACCTCGGTCTTTGGTGTTTTTTATATCTTTTCGATGAAAGGCGGCACTGTTTCCATCTCAAATTGGGTAGGTATTTCATTGCTGATGATTTCGTGTATATCGCTATCAGGTTATACAGTAATGGCTCGTTCTTTATTGAAAACTTTTAAACCGTTAGATGTAACATTTTTTATGTTAGGGATAGGTTTCTTCTTTTTTAACACTATTGCAATTTATCAACATATATTAAATAAGAGCTTACAATCTATGTTTATCCCTTTGACTAACTTAAACTTTGTTGTTTCTATTTTATTTCTTGGGATTCTTGCATCTTTCGTAACGTCATTATTATCTAATTTTATTCTCTCAAAAATATCAGCGTCCCAAATGAGTGTCTTCTCCAATATGTCTACTGTAGTCTCTATTATTGCTGGAGGAGTAATATTAAATGAAAAAATATATCTATTTCATATAGTGGGCTCAGCTCTTATAATTATTGGAGTTATTGGAACCAATTTGTTGAAAGATAAGCATATTCTCAAACGGACAGTTACTTGAATTCCATAGCACTTCTCGCGATAGAGAATTAAATCTACTCATTATAGAGTAAATCTTTTATATGTATATTAAAATGTATCATAAAGTTTCTTTGGGAATTTTGAAGTTCATATAGTTGAGCTTTTTAAAAAGGTGTGCCGAGATTTCACTCGTCATGCCTTTTGCTATTTTAATTAACAATTGCTTTATTATAAGTTTAACAAGTACAACCATTATTTCTTTACTTTCTAAATAATAATAGCTACCTCTTTTTTGCATTCCGTTAGAAATAACTATTTCATCTACAATTTTTTTAAACTCAGCAGTCTCCATTAGGATTCTGGCTTTGAGGCCCTTGCTGATAAGATCGAAGTGCCAGTTGAACTAGGTGGTGCAACGACTACCCATCACTTACTGAAATTTTGTTTGACACATGCAATGATTAAAGTATTGATACATAAAGTACTTCACCCTAAATCCTCCTAACACTAATTGATTTTTAGAATTTCCCTTAATTGTAATCTATATTCAGAGTAAAGCAGCATTCATAGACAGTTAGTTCTATTAATCACGAATGGTGTTTTTGGTACAAATATCCTAGTTAAACTTCTATTCCTCGATACGAGTCCCTAGTACTATCTATCGATTTGATTCTATTAAAATTGTAATAATTGATAGAATGGTTTTAATTTTCAGTCATTTCCCCCAAGGTTAAAATGTATTGCATTCATAACTTGATAATTTATTACAAAATTTCACCCATCCAGCTTCGAAAATATGCTATTTTCCACAGGTTTTCGTGCTTTATTGACACGTACTTAAAATATTTTTTAGTTGAATGGGTCAATGGAATCGCATGGAATTCCCCCAATTTACACTGTTCTAAGAGTAGGTATAATACGAATTGTAATAATTTTCAGACAGAATGGAAGGGAATGTGATTTAGAAGAAATAATATTCTCGGGCAAGATGGCTCTAATGCCAAATTGAAAAATGTAGGAGGAATTTTGTTGAAATCAAAATTGTTAAAGCGCACTTTCTCAGTTCTATCGCGTTACGATCTTTACAAATTCTTAGCAAGAAGAGGGAGCCTATGAAAGAGAGAAAATATCGTTGGTATAGCAAAACATCGAAAACTTCAACTGCCATTGCTTTATCATTGGGTTTACTTTTCTCCTCCGTCCAGTTCGGGATCGGACCTGTTTCGGGTGCAACTGGTAAATCAGCAGAACAAATCTTAGCATCGCTCACCCCAGAAC
>NZ_JBFUIO010000075.1:0-11493 GCF_056401835.1 Paenisporosarcina sp. P4_D4
CACTACGGCTCTTAGTCAAGTACATGTTTTGATCACGACCCACTATTTAAGATGACATGAAAGCAAGTTCCGTTACTTTCATTGTCAGTAACAGTAATCGTACCGTTATGTTTTTTGATAGTGCTGTCAACAGTTGAAAGACATAAGCCTGTACAACCCAGTTGACGTGAGCGAGATTTTTCAACACGATAAAAAAGTTCAAAAATTTTCTGTTTGTATTTGTCGGCAATGTCGATGACTGTATCTATAATTTTGAATGAAACCTGTTCCTTTCTTAATCTGTTTACAATAACTTCAACTGTGCCGCCGTCAATATTGTACTTAATTCCGTTTTCCACAAGGTTGTAAAAAGCACGATACAAATACCATAAACAACGCTATTATCACAATCTAAGGTCATTGTAACATTCTTATCTTTAGTGATATGAGAAAGCACGGAAATAATATCCTCAAAAAAATCCTTTAAGCAAATGTGCTGCAGCTTTAAGCTGAATAGCTTTTCTTATGCCCACCTGATTGATCGACTTTTACATAATCCAAATATCTTGTCTGTAATTATTTCTTCAATTGCACTCAAAATATCCGCGTTCTTCCAAATTATGATTACAGGTGTTGTTTGATAATGCCCTGTAGCTCCTAAAACTATTGAAGGCTTCTTACCAGTCACACTTAATTAACAATCACTTTTAAAAAAAGTCCTGACTCTTATTATGTCGCTCTTGGTATAGTGCTTTTGTTTTATGCAGGTATAGTACCAATAGCAACAAAAGTTACTACCTAAGTTTAATTTTCAGAAAAGTAGAAATGTGGGATGATGAAGTTAATTGATTGATAGTTCTGAATATTTAATAACTATTGAATAAACTCAGTAGATGCTAGATTAGTTGAAAAAATTTATTAACCTTATGTTGAAAGTCAGATCAGTGTATTAAATGTGATTATTAAGTGATTAGCAAGAAACCATCACATTTTTACAAATATATTAATCTACTATTTAGTAAGGAAAAGGGGGAAATTTAATGAAGAAGAGGAGAAACAAAAAAATTGTTAATGTAATGACCGTAGGATTGGTATCTGCAGTACTTTTGTCAACAAGTACTGTTCATTCATTTGCTTATGATGCCACCACCACCAAAACGCCGGTGACCCAGGCGTTCAAGCAACTGCAGAACAACAAAGTTGTCGACTCGCACACTGTTACCCTTATCACGGGCGAAGTTGTGATGCTGGAAAAAAACGCCGATGGCTTGCAATCAGCAACGCTTGCTCCAAACCCTGATGGAACCGAAGTGGGTGTAACCACGTTGAGTTTGGGAGACGATTTCTACCTCATCCCGGATAAGGCACAACCGTACCTAGCAGCAGATGAGCTTGACCGCGAGTTGTTTAATATCACCAAGTTGGTCGAGTATGGCTACGACGACGCTCACGTCTCCGATATCCCGTTGATCGCGACTTACTCAGGCACAGAAAGTCATACGGACGAAGCGTTAGAACAGGCTGCTCCGGCAGGTTCAAAAAAGGACAAGGTATTAGATAGCACTAATGGTGTGGCGCTAAAGGCGAGCAAGTCGATGGCGGCGAAGTTCTGGGAAGCGGTAGACGATGACAGCGCCAAAGCTACGACCGCACCGAAACTTGCCGATGGCATAAACAAGTTGTGGCTTGACAAACCGGTGCAAGTGATGTTGGACAAGAGTGTTCCACAAATTGGAGCACCTACAGCATGGGCAGCAGGGTATGATGGCACAGGCGTGAAAGTGGCTATCTTAGATACTGGGATCGATCCGAATCATGCTGATGTTAAAAATGCTATCGCTGAAGCGAAGAGTTTCGTACCGGGTGAAGATTATGTAGATCACCACGGGCACGGTACGCATGTTGCTTCGACTGTCGCGGGATCAGGCGCAGCTTCTGGAGGTAAATATAAGGGCGTAGCTCCAGGTGCAAAACTTCTAATTGGGAAGGTGCTTAGCAACGCAGGAACAGGTTCTACATCCAGTATCATCGAAGCAATGCAATGGGCAGTTCAGGAAAAGGCCGATGTTGTCAGTATGAGCCTTGGTTCGGAAGAACCAAGCGACGGAACAGATCCACTGAGTCAAGCGGTCAATAATTTGAGTGATACAAGCAACACACTATTTGTTATTGCTGCAGGTAATGTGGGTCCAGATAAGAGAACCATTGCAGCACCAGGGGCAGCCGAAAAAGCATTGACCGTTGGGGCAGTTGACAAAAGCGCAAACGAACTTTTGGCTAATTTCTCAAGTCGCGGTCCTGTTATCAATAATTTCAGAGCTAAACCTGAGATTACGGCACCAGGAGTAGCAATCGTAGCTGCTCGTGCAGCAGGAACCACTATGGGTACGGCCGTTGATAACTACTACACTAGTGCCAATGGTACATCAATGGCTACACCACATGTTTCCGGTGCTGCAGCCATTCTGAAACAAAGACACCCTGATTGGTCAGGAGACTATATTAAGCAGGTATTAACTGGTACTGCAGTAGCAAATACCCGCTACTCAGCTAATCAACAAGGTGGCGGACGTGTAGATATCACGAAAGCCTTAGAGGCTAACGTGTATAGCAGTCCTGCAGTTGTCAGTATGGGAGCCGGGTTTGTTGATACTAAACCAATAGAAAAGACATATAATTATGTCAACCCAACCGACAGTGATATGACATTGAATCTCGTCATGACAGCCAAGAATGAGAATCAAACAGCGGCACCGGCTGGAATGTTCACACTCAGCAAGTCAGTGGTCACTGTCCCAGCACATGGCAACAGTGAGATGAAGGTAACATTTGATACATCGCTTGGCACTATTGCCGATTATCAAGCAGTGGTAAAAGCTACTTCAAGTGACGGTAAAATCATTAACACGACTATTGGTGGAACAAAAACAGAACCATTAGTTGATTTAGTTATTAATGAGATCGATCGCAACGGAAAACCGGCTGGAGGCGATATGGTGTGGTTCAACCATGACACGGGGGTTGGTAAACAGGTATATCCTAATAGCAGCGGGAAGACCACATTATCCTTGCAGCCGGGACGATACGCGGTAATTAGTACACTAAACACAAATGACAAGGCCGGAATAGCTCAGAACTATACCCTAGCCTCAGTGCCTATGATAGAGCTAAAGAGTAAGGAGAATCAAGAAATCACGTTTGATGCCCGATTAGCCAAGGAGATCAAAGTTACAACGCCTAAGGAGTCCGAAAAGCACGGTTGGAAATTCGGAGTCCGCGAGCGGATGGACACAAACCACTTCGGAGTTGACTACATGAGGAATTTTATTGGCGAAACTCATGCCTACGTGTTGCCAGTCAAGGCGCCAAATAATGTTGGTTTGTTCGAGTTCAACTTCCATTCGCGCAACTACGCCCCTGCAATCAAGGCAACCTATGATGACAATATGAACGAGTCGATTCCACTTCTGCCAGTGGGCTTTGCGCCTAAGTTGGACGGCGATAAGACACTCCAAGCGGTCAACGTCGGCGTGGCACTACCAGCGGATCTCAGCGGCATAGACATCCATGGAAAGCTAGCGGTCATCACCCGCGATTCGAAACAGAATCCGAGAGACCAAATAAAAGCAGTGATGGGTGCTGGCGCCGCAGGAGTGATCGTCGTCAATAACAACGGGGAGAGGTTCAATCTAGGTGTATATATAATTGACAACGTCGTCATCCCGGCCTATACTCTTGGCCAAAGCGACGGAGAAGTGCTCTTCAACAGAATCGCCAATGGTCCTACCTGGATCAAACTGCATGGAATCGCCAACAGTCCGTACGTGTACAATTATGCGTCGATGATTAATGGTGAAATTCCGGATAACCCTGTCGACGCGGTGACAGAAGAAAACTCTGCCGTAGTGAAGGCCCACTACCGCAGGCCAAATGGCTGGTTGAAGTCTGGCGACTGGGCCGTGGCATTACGTAAGGACGAAGGTGGCTTCTTTGCATTCCTTGATAAATTCGAGGAAAAAACACCGGACCGGGAAGAGTGGTACTCCACAGGCAACAAGACGGATATGAAGATTATGAGATGGTGGCATCTGTACTATCCGGACGTTACTGATATTTCACGTAACATGAAGGACACATTTCGCATCTACTCGCCAGGCGACAAGAAAGAAGAGACTTGGATGGGCGCGGCGAACGCTCCAACTGGACCGGAGAATACCTGGGCGTATCGCGAGGGAGACATCTTAAACCTTAACATAACTAATGATAACGGTGATAGCACGCCGGGGCACTGGGGCTGGTTTGCAAATGGGAAAGACTTGTCCACTTGGGGGTTGTATCAAGACGGGAAACTTCTCGCTAAGGGACCGGACGCTACTTTCCAAAGAAAGTACCCTGTCAGCACTGAACCGGCAACTTATAAGATCACAGCGGACACATCGCACCCAGAATGGTTCGGGTTCTCTCTGGCTACAACGACCAGCACAGCTTGGACATTCAAGTCCCAGCGACCAACAGATGGGCAAGAAAACCTTGCGCTACTGTGGCCGAGGTATAACATTGGCCTAGATAATGAGAACCAGGCAAAGGGTGGCATTACCGACCACTTTGACCTGTCATTCGTCACTCAATCAGGTGCTACTCCAGACATTCAAGGGGTAGAGGTCGAAGTATCTACGGACGACGGCAACACATGGAGCAAAACAAAAGTGGATAACCGAAAAGATGGGCACTACAAAGTGTGGGTGAAAAACCCAGCATCAGGTTACGTTTCGCTTCGCATCAAGGCATGGGACGCAAACGGTAGCCAGATCGAACAGACTATAATTAAGACCTATGCTGTGCGTTAACACTATCGGTAGATACATCTTTTTTTATTTAAATGAATAGCAATAAACAGGTGAAACCTCGTATTTTGATCAAACTTTGTTCAAAATACGAGGTTTGTTTTTTACATTTTAAAAAMATTTTAATATTTCTTGTGATAAAAAAATCAATTCAGCAAAGCAGTTCGTAAAAGTCCTCCCTTCTTCCATAGACTAAAGAGATATACTTCCCTATAATAAATAGAAAATCGTTTACCTGGGGGTGTATTATGATTGAAGGAAAATTAATAAAATTCTATCGCGAAGAGTCAGGGCTAACTCAAGGCCAACTTGCTCAAGGAATTTGTTCCGTCACACATCTTAGCAAAATAGAGCGCGGGATTACGGAGTATTCTCATGAAATTACGGATTTACTTGCAAAAAAACTTGGGATAACAATGAATATTGAACGCTCTCGCTATTTTTTCCTAAAAGAAAAACTGTTCAAATGGAATAACGCATTGATTATGATAGACTCAAAAGCAATCTATCAACTTAAAGAAGAAATAGAAAACGAATCTTTAAGATTTCTAGCTGACTTTAAAAATCAATACTATCTAATATTGGCAAGGTATTATTTATTTGTAAATGAAAAGCCTAAAACAAAAAAAATCATAGAAACGATGAGGAATCAGTACAATGAACTTGATTCTGATGAACAAAATTTCTTAAACCACATAGACGGAATCTACATGTTTCTGACAGGTAATTTCAAGTCTTGCATTGAAACATTAAAGAAAATTGATAACAATTATTCAAACTTAGAATACTATTATCATTTGGCAATAGCATACCATTCAATTCAATCAACTATCTTTTCCTATTTTTATGGACAAAAGGCTTTACAATTTTTCAAAAGCACATTAAATATCTTAAGAATTATTGATACAGAAACCCTACTTTTAGTCCAGCTTAATTCCAAGGAACCTTATGATATGGATGAAACCAAACAACAATACGAAAAGTTGCTGAAAGTCTGTGAATCAGTCAACTGTATTGATAGAGCGTCTAAAGTCTATCACAATATAGCATTTGAATATTTTAGAAGAAAACGATACTCCGAGGCTAAACAGTCGTATGAAAAAGCATTGGAACTAATAACTGAAAAGACACCTCATTATCTAACATCCCTTAATGGGTATATTTCTACCTGCTATGAAGGGAGGCTCCTTCCCGAAGAAGAGCTTATCGAACTTTCGAAAAAAGGATTAAAATTAACAAAGCAAAATCAAGATCCTAGACAAATGGATTTTGAAATCCAACTTCATACTATCTATCAAAATGAAAAGGAGCTATATGAGTATATTGAGAAAACAGCCATTCCTATTCTCATCGCCAACGGAAATCTGATTGTAAAACTACATTATGAAAAAAAACTGTTTTTGTATTATGTTAAATCGAACCAGAAAGAAAAAGCCTTTCAACTAGCATCCGATAAAATGACAAGTGAAAAAAGTTATTATCATTTTGAATGAAGATATTTATGATAATGAACTACTGACAGAAAGTTGGATACCTGATCCATACATAGAATAGTTAAACACCACGTTTTGCTGATTCACAGTCCGTTAAAACAAAAGCCGATTATTCCTAAGCTAAGGAGTAATCGGCTTTTTATCTAGAAATCTACTTAACGTATGTTTCATCATTTTGTTGGTAGGCCACTTTGACCGATGATTTTAATGGTTTAGGAAAATAAATAGTCAAAAGACCCTGTAAAAAAACCCCTTTTATAGTAACTCGGATATAGACGTCAACTTTTTTAAAAAAATAAAAGCTGTTTTTTATAAAATAATTAGTCCTAAAACCCTCTTAAATAACCCCCATCGACTCCTTAAAACAAGAGGTATAGAATTCTATTAAATTCAGTGCCTATTAAATATCAACTGATCCTTCAGCTAGAACAACATACTCCTGTTCAGAATCTTTAATTGGCCAAAGGAGGTTTTTTCTTTCCACATACTAGCAAACTATTAACTCCCGTATTTGTATTAACAGTGAGTTCCCTACATCAAGACAGATCTTACTAGATGCATTTGTTTTATAAATTGCTTTTTTAGGAGGAAAATATGTTGAAAAAAAAGAACATGAAGACAGTTATAGCAACCTCTTTATCTACGGTTATGCTTGCCTCAACCTTTTATAACGTTAAAGCAATTGATAAAACATCGCTTGAAAAGACACTTGAAACCACTTCTATTGTAAACAGTATCAATAGCGCAGATGAAAAAAAGATCACGCTTATTACAGGTGATGTCGTGACCATTAAAAAGATTGAAGGCGGTAAAAGCGTAATTAACGTGGAACCTGTTGATCGAAATGGTGCAGGTGCTCAGATTCTAAATATTGGTGAAGATACCTATGTTATTCCAGGGTCAGCTATGCCTTACCTCGCTGCTGATAAGTTAGATAAGGATTTGTTTAATGTAACGGAATTGATCGAAAATGGCTATGATGACAAAACGCTTTCGTCTCTACCCGTTATCGTAGAATATACAGAAAAAAAAGGCAAAGCCGTTCAAGTAAATGCTGAACCAAAAGGAGCTAAAATAGCTCGCGTGTTAGAGAGTATTAACGCTGTTGCCCTCTCTGCTACCAAAAAAGAAGCGGATACGTTCTGGGAAGATATCACACCTGAGGGTAAATCAAACACGGCTTTATTTGAGCAGGGCATTGAAAAAATCTGGCTGGATGGCAAAGTGGAAGCCACTTTAGACAACAGCGTACCTCAGATCGGTGCCCCAACGGCTTGGGAATCTGGTTTTACAGGTAAAGGTGTTAAGGTGGCGGTACTCGATTCAGGTATCGATCCTAATCATCCTGATTTGGCAAGTCAGATAGACGAGGCGAAAAGCTTTGTACCTGGTGAAACGGTGGATGATGCTCATGGACACGGCACACACGTTGCTTCAACGGTACTGGGAACAGGTGCAGCATCTGGAGGGAAGAACAAAGGGGTTGCTCCTGAAGCTCGGTTGCTCGTTGGTAAAGTATTAAACGACTCAGGAAGTGGTTTGGATTCTTGGATTATTGACGGTATGGAATGGGCTTCAGACAACGCCAAGATTGTAAGCATGAGTTTGGGAAGCAGTGAGCCAAGTGACGGAACAGATCCTATGGCTCAAGCGGTAAACAGGCTAAGCAAAGACAAAGGGACACTCTTTGTCATTGCTGCCGGAAACTCAGGTTATGAAGGGGCCATCGGTTCACCAGGAGCTGCAGATGCTGCATTAACAATCGGTGCCGTTGATAAGTCAGACAATATTGCTTATTTCACTTCCAAAGGGCCTCGTTATGGAGACATGGGATTGAAACCTGACCTGTCTGCACCGGGTGTTGACATCGTTGCAGCTCGATCTGGTCTTTCATCAGGAAGCGGATCTTACAGAAGCATGAGTGGTACATCCATGGCAACTCCACATGTGGCGGGTGCTGCTGCAATCCTTCTGCAGAAGAACCCTGAGTGGAATGGAACTCAACTAAAAGAAGCGTTGATGAGTACTTCAAAAAAACTAGATTACTCGCCTTATCATATCGGATCGGGTCGATTGGATGTACCAGCAGCTGCATTCAGCACAGTGAGGGCAACTGGTTCCCTATCATTTGGATTTTTCAAATGGCCACATGATAATGCTCAGCCTGTACAGAAAACGGTCACGTATACAAACGACAGTGACTCCGCTTTAACCTTAAACCTTCAAGCAGATTTTAAGAATACAAAAGATGATGCCGCACCAAATGGTATGTTAACCGTGTCTGAGAGTGAAATTACTATTCCGGCAAAAGGTACGAAAGACGTAACGGTAACGTTGAATCCGACACTTGGTGAATTAGGCTCCCGTTATGAAGGACACCTGACAGCAACAGATGCCGATGGCAAACAAATGGCTCATACTTCAATGGGTATGGTAAAGGAAGAGGAAAAGTATCCGTTAACGTTTAACGCTACAGACCGTAACGGGAACCCTACCCTTACGTATGTTGGACTCGTTAACAAAAACATGGATCCTGAATTTGTTGCTGTAAACGGAACAACAGAAGTTCGTTTACCCACTGGAACCTATTCAGCTATGTCTATGATGGAAGTAGATACCGAAACAGATCACCAAGGTGTGGCATTGGTTGGTACACCAGAGATTAAATTAGACGGTCCTCAAACAGTAGAACTTGATGCTCGAAAAGCAAAAGAAATTTCAGTTGAAGTGCCAAAGAATACAGAACCAAGCTATCAGCGCATGGAATACTACCGTTCCCTTGATGGCAAAACAATGAATCACATTTATTTAATGCCTGTGTGGATCGATAAAATGTATGCTGTCCCAACAAAGGAAGTTAAGACAGGAGACTTCGAATTTTTGACTCGCTGGCGTTTAATAAAACCTTACCTTGAGATCAATTTTAAAGGAAAAGTGTTGGATGATATTCCGTTGGCTGGAAGTACACGTCTTGATGGGAAATATAACTTATCAACCGTTTATGCAGGAAAAGGAACAGCAGTTGACTATGAGCGTCTGAAAGCAAAAGGCAAAGCGGTTGTCGTCGATCGCAACACGGAAGTTACCCCTTCTGAGCAGGCCGTTGCGGCACATGCAGCGGGTGCAAAGCTGTTGATCATCGTAAACAATGAAGATAAGGAATTCAGTGTGTTTGCAGGAAATCCAGATTATACAGATATTCCTCTTGCCGTTGCTGGAATCAGTAAAAGTGAAGGCGATAAAGTGATTACAGCAGCACGTTCCGGTGACTTGAAATTGTTTGTTGAAGGTGAAGTAAATACACCTTATGTCTATGATCTAATGGATGTGCATCAAGACCAGATTCCAAAGAATTTAAAATATGCACCATCTAACAATGAATTAGTCAAGATTGATACGCGTTACAAATCAGACCGTGAAGCACCTGGCGGAGAGTTCCGTTATGATCTGCGTCCATACACAAGAGGAGCTGTTGGGTTTTTATACAAATTACAATTGCCATCTGTTCGAACAGAGTGGGTTTCAGCAGTGAAAGATACACTCTGGTATCACCATACAGAAGTATTAGACAGTCCTTGGGAAGTTCGCCAGCCTGCTGTTACGTATGAAAAAGGTCAAAAGCTTCAAGAAGACTGGTTCTCACCAGTAGCTCGTCCTCGTTTGGGAGTTGGTTATTGGGCACCTAACCGCCAAGGGAACTATTTGCAATTTAATATTCCTGCTTGGGCAGATTCAGGGAATGGCTCTACAGGCGGTATCGGTTATGATGATTCCGTGAAAAATCAAACTCTTAAATTGTTCCAAGGAGATACCCTTCTTAGCGAAAGAAAAGGACAGGCTTTATATTTATTTAATCCAGTCCCAGAAGAAAAAACACAATACCGGTTAGTAAGTGATGCAAAGCGTGATCCGAATCGCTGGACAACATCTTTAAGTACTCATACGGAATGGACATTCTGGTCTGGAAAAAGTGAGGATTTCCAAACTTCGCTTCCGTTCTATTCTCTTGACTACAAAGTTGCAACAGATATGAACGGCAATGCATTAGCTGGACCATCCACTGCACTCGAGCTTTCTGTTGCAAAACTTGATGATGTAGCGGGTTACGGTAAATTAGAGGGAGCTACATTAGAGGTTTCCTTTAATGAAGGAGAGTCATGGAAAAAAGTAAAACTTGAGCGTACAGCGGATGATCGTTGGACAGCTAAGATTAACAATCCTAAGACAAGCAAATATGTTTCCCTCCGTGCAACCGCTTGGGATGACCAAGGAATCAAAATTTCTCAGGAAATTATTAAGGCTTATGGTTTGAGATAACATCAATTAGATTAATAGCATACCCCTCACTAACTGAGGGGTATGCTATTTTTAGTGATATTTACTAGTGCTTTAAATAGTCTATATAGCTATATCTCCTCGGATGCTTAGTTGAAGAACAGGAAATCATCAGAGACGGTCTTTAATGCACAGGATCAAGGAGTGTAAGGACCATTCGGCCATTAATATTATATTTCTACATAATGAATACATGACCAAAATACCATATACGTTTCTAGTTTCTTTATACACATTTTTATGTTTTTTAAATTTTCATAAAATTATACCGATTATGTTTATTTCCCCCAATATAAGAGAAAATACTCTCACTAATATTTTTGATTTCGACAAAATCAGAAATATTTTTCCTGATAATAACTTAAAATTCTATTTTAAATGACAATCTTTTTTATGGAATTTGTACATATAAGTCTATCGAACTATGCTATATTCCCCCAATTTACTGTTTTTTATGCTGTATGTACAATTTGTAGTGTAATTATTCACTCAGTGGGGTTAGCATTGCGTAAAGTTATTATTCCATAATTTTATTAAATTCCTAAACTCATAATTGTAGTGAAATAATTATAAAACTCAAAGATAAATAAAAAAAGGAGAGATGTAAATGAACAAGAGTAAATTAAAGGCATTTAAAGTGATGACTACTGCAGCTGTAACATCCTTACTTTTTTCATCAGTCACAGTTTTTGCGGAAACGAATGACACATCAATCGAGTCACAATTGACCAACCAAGTATTTGAGTCTAATTTAACAGAAGCAACTACAGATGAAATAGGGACAGTAGACCAAGCCCACAAGCCAGTTGATACTCAATATGCTCCTAGCGATTCTGTACGAG
>NZ_JBFUIO010000076.1:0-11489 GCF_056401835.1 Paenisporosarcina sp. P4_D4
AACTAATATAAAATAGTACACATAAATAATAGGATATCCCAAAAACTAAAACCGACACCACCATAGCGATGATAATTCATATAATTGAAGATCAAGGGCAATCACCATTCTGTATACCAATGTTTAATGATAAACAGGAACTTGTTGCTAAATCTAAAGCAATCTTCTGTCGCCTTGAGTAATCTAATGAAAAATAATCATCAAGCAATATAGAATCTATTGGAAATGAAAATATTTCCATCTAATTATTGAACTGGAAAAAAAGCAATGGTAAAATGAGATTTACTAAAAGAAATGGAGGTTTTCCTTTTGACAGCATCTATGAGACTTAGAATCCAAACTTTGAACCGTTAATTGCATATGGTCCAGGCTCTGCTTAAGTATGGAGTAAATGGGATTAGTCTGTCTCTTTAGGAAAACTTTATTTTTATGTTTATCAAAAAAAGAGAGGTTGAATCTACCCTCTTTTTTTGTTGTCTAAAAATAGTAATATAACTACTCTTTTTCGATTCGAGCAAAAAAGACCTTAACCATTTACTTTTCATTGTAGGAAATATACAGAAAAGGTCGTGAAGAAAATGAATATGGAATATGAAAATTGGAAAAAGAATATTATTATTTTTTTAAGTAGCCAGACGATATCACTTTTTGGTTCCTCACTGGTTCAATATGCGATTATGTGGCATATAACACTTACTACACAATCAGGAATGATGATGACACTGTTTATTTTATGTGGATTCATCCCTACTTTTATTTTATCGCCTTTTGCCGGCGTATGGGCAGATCGATACAATCGAAAGGTACTCATCATCTTATCGGATGGATTAATTGCTGTTGCAACTCTCGTCATGGCAATTGTCTTCTTAATGGGATATGAGGCAGTTTGGCTACTGTTTGCTATGGCTGCTATTAGAGCGATAGGAACAGGTATTCAAGGTCCAGCAGTAGGGGCTATTTTACCGCAAATTGTTCCAGAGGATAAACTGACGAAGGTAAGTGGAATTAACGGAAGTATACAGGCTATTATTATGTTCGTGTCTCCTATGGTGAGTGCGGCAATGCTGACAATGGCCACATTAGAAAGTATTTTCTTTATAGATGTGGTAACTGCAGCTATAGCAATCGTAACTTTGCTTGTATTCTTAAAAATTCAGGTACATGCAAAGGCATCCGAGGTACAAACAACAAGCTATCTTTCTGATTTTAAAGCAGGTTTAACATATATTAATAACCACGCTTTTTTGAAAACGTTCTTTTTGTATTTCGCGATGTTATTTGTTTTGATGGCGCCTGCAGCATTTTTAACTCCATTACAAGTGACTCGGAGCTTTGGTGATGATGTATGGCGGTTAACTGCAATTGAAATTGCCTTTTCGATTGGAATGATGGCAGGCGGAGGTATTATTGCTTCGTGGGGAGGCTTTTCAAATAAGGTGCATACAATGACACTTGCCAGTATTATAATGGGTATTTGTACGATTGCATTAGGGATTATGCCAATGTTTTGGGCTTATTTACTCTTCATGGCGATATTCGGAGTGTCAATGCCAGTCTTCAATACACCAACGACTGTCCTGATCCAAGAGCGAGTCGAGGGTGATTACTTAGGTAGAATATTTGGTGTATTTGGGATGATTGCTACATCTATGATGCCGATAGGAATGCTTATTTTTGGACCTATGGCAGATGTCGTGAGAGTTGAATGGATTCTATTGGGTACGGGAGTGCTTATGTTAATCCTAGGAGTGTTATTAGGAAGAAACAAAGTATTATTAAAAGCAGGTGAGCCTGTAGTTGTTCCAGAGTCATCTGATTTAACCTTATAATAAATACATTTAGATCTTGATAGCCTGGCAGATCTAGCAATTACAAGAAAATTAGAGACTAGATGCCCCTACAAGTCTAATGGGTGCTTTACTTCAAAAAGGAGTAAAGCATTTTTTTCTTGTTCAACTACACGTGGAGATAAGTTCAATATCACCTCCTCTGTAAGTTTTCCGTAATGTAAATTAATGTTAATATTGAGTATATCTTGGAGGTGTAAACATGTCTTTTAAAATTATTATCCATTTATCTGTAGCTTCAATGGCTTTCATCTTTTCTGCCCTAGCTTCATGGTATGAGGGAAGTAAAATATTAGATGTATCTTGGGAATGGAAACATACAGCTATCTTTTCTGAGATGTTAAATGGTCCTGTGAAGCAAGCAAGCGATATTTTAACAATTGACTATTTTGTATATGCAGCTAAATTTTTACCTACATTTCCTTTAATTATGTTACTCAGTAGTACTTACATTCTAATTCTTTTAGGATATATTCTACTCAAAAGTAACGATAAGTTGTTTTCGTATTTCCTAACATCTATTGGCGTAATATTCTTGGTATTAAGTGGTTTTGTATCAAATTCTCCAACTATTGGTTTGAAATATTTTTGCATAAGTTTTTTATTACTAGGGATGATTTCAATTGTTATTGCGTTAAATAGATTTATTAACAATAAGACAAGAGAAATATRTTAAATTGTATTACTTATACAACTTGCTGATGCTTTAGTTAAAGATCAATGGGTAATGAAGAAACCCTTTTCCTTTTCCAACAAACCCAGCAGGCTAGTTATAAAAAGGGTTAGATTTTTGAGTCAAATATCGGGGATAAGAGGGGATTCACCTGGAAGAACTTCCATATGTAATCTTAATTTCAATTGTAACGTTTATTAGTTGGATTGATTATAGAAAGAAGGTTAAGAAAGCTGAAAGCGAAGAAGAAATAAGAAAGGCATTAGTTCCCTTTCTTTTAGTAACGGTTCTATTCGTTATATCTATTTCAGTATTTCTTACCTAATTAAAAGGATGTCCAATAGCGTAAGCCAAAGAAGAATAAATGGTGCTTAAGTTAAAATCAAGTCTCAGGATAGTTACATTTCAAGGGAGGATTTTTAGTGGAAACTGAAGTATATATAAAAGAAACTCCCATGTTAATTATGTTTGGACTGATTTTCCTTATCATTTTCGGATTATGGTTAATAAAAAGAGTAAGATCATACGATTTTAACAATAAAAGCACAATATATTTTTTGTGGAACAACTATGACTTAATTGGCGGTTGTCTAATAGGAATAGCCTTACTAATTATCGTCGTTTTTTTCTAGTGGTGCTGCTACAATTTGCATGCATTCATGCTGCGTAATTGATTTCTGATGCGTTCGATATTTTTCGAACGTTTTTTTCTTTGGGAAATTTATGGGTTTCGTGATTTTGTGCAACCTGGAGTGCCATTGTGTCTACCTGGACGAGTGTTCTGTCTACCTAGATTCCCATTCCTTCAACCTGAAAGTTTTCCTCACCTCAAAAATGAAAATGTTTTCCATCCATTGATTAAGAACGTTCGTTCGGGGTATAATTCATTTAAGAACATTTGTTCGTTTTGGAGGAGGAGAACATCATGTATGAACAATATCCCGATCGGAAAATCGTTTGTCTCGATATGCGAAGTTTTTATGCAAGCTGTGCGGCAGCGGATGAAGGACTTGACGTGATGAAAACCCCGATTGCGATTATTGGGAATCAACAACAGAGGGGAAGCATCGTGTTAGCGGCTTCCCCACCGTTAAAAAAACAATTTGGCGTGAAGACAGGTACGCGCTTATTTGAAATACCGGATCACCCAGATATTCGGCTGATTGAACCTAAAATGGGCTTTTTCGTGCGGGTATCTATGGAAATTACCCGTTTGCTCAGTGAGTATGTGCCAAAAGAATCGATTCATGTCTACAGCGTGGACGAAAGTTTTATCGATTTGGCAGGAACGGAGCGATTATGGGGACCTGTTGAGCAAACTATCCAGCGCATTCAGGACGATTTACTGGAGCAGTTTCAATTGCCATCTGCGATGGGCATGGGTCCGAATATGTTGATGTCGAAGCTGGCGCTTGATTTGGATGCCAAAAAAACAGGATTCGCTAGCTGGACTTATGACGATGTCCCAACGAAGTTATGGCCAGTATCACCACTTCGCGAAATGTGGGGCATTGGACCGCGAATGGAAAAAAACTTGAATGCCATGGGGATTTTTTCAGTCGGAGATCTTGCGAAAACGAAGTTGACGACGCTTGAAGCAAAATTCGGAGTCATGGGAAACCAACTGTACCATCACGCCTGGGGTATTGATTTATCCGACCTCGGTGCACCCCTTATCGAAGGGCAAGTCAGTTACGGAAAAGGGCAAATTCTATTTCGTGATTACCGTAAGAAGGAAGATATTCTTGCCGTTGTTCTTGAAATGACGGAAGACGTGGCAAGACGTGCACGGGAAGCGGGGAAAGTTGGGCGCACCGTTCATCTCGGTGCCGAGTACAGTAAAGATGCCTTTGGTGGAGKGTTTCATCGTTCCCGTTCGATGGAAGAAGCCACAAACGACACAATGAAAATTTACAAGATGTGTGTGAAGCTGCTGGATGAACATTTTGATGACCGACCTGTCCGACGACTGTCCGTGACTTTATCGAATATGGAGCCTGAACATTCGATGCAGCTCAGCCTGTTTGAAGCGGAAAAGTGGCGCAAGCGAAAGCTGGGTTCAGCCATGGATCACATTCGCAGCAAATATGGTTCGGCCGCTTTACTGCGTGCCGTTTCCTATACAGACGCCGGAACAGCCCGAGCTCGTTCCAAGTTAATCGGGGGACATAAAGCCGAATAAAAAAAGAGGGAGCTGTTACACCCCGGCCATTCTAGTATGGCCGGGGAGTGGGCGATATAAGAAAATCCACATCGCTTATTCGAACTATTTCCTAATCCGAATAATTTCCATTTCGTATCTTCTCTAAATTCCGAACATTTGCTAAACTAATAAAGTCTGAAAAAAAGAATCGGGGGATTACTGCGTGAAAGTATTTTTAGATTTAGGGTGGTTTTTTAAAGAGAGAAAGAAACAGTATATCTTCGGCATCTTGATGCTGATGGTCGTTGCATTTTTGCAACTGCTGCCACCTAAAATAATAGGATATGTCGTCGATGAAATTCGATTGGGTACTTTAACAGGCGAAGCACTTGTGAAATGGCTGCTATTCCTGGCAGGTGCCGCTCTGGCCATGTATATCATTCGTTATTACTGGCGTACAATGATTTTTGGTTCGGCAATTTTACTTGCTCGTCAATTGCGAGAACGTTTATTCCAACATTTTACCCGCATGTCACCTAGGTTTTATCAAAAGCGCCGTGTTGGCGACTTGATGGCACATGCAACCAATGATTTATCAGCCGTTCAACAGACGGCAGGAGCGGGTGTCTTGACGCTAGTCGATTCACTGACTACAGGTGGGTTTGTTATAGCCGCGATGGCAATTACAATCAATTGGAAATTAACGCTCATTGCATTGATTCCCATGCCAATCATGGCGTATTTGACAAATTACTACGGAACGCTGTTGCATAATCGTTTCCACTTTGCCCAGGAAGCCTTCTCGAATTTGAACGATAAAGCACAGGAAAGTATTTCGGGAATCAAAGTCATTAAAACATTTGGTCAGGAAAAAGAAGACATCCAAGACTTTGTACAGTTATCGGATGACGTAGTCGAAAAGAACATACACGTAGCCAAAGTGGATTCACTATTCGATCCAACGATATCGGCAATTGTTGGTACTTCGTTTTTCCTATCAATCGTGTTCGGTGCACGATTTATCATGGCAAATGAAATGTCAATCGGGGATTTAATTGCATTTACTGCCTATCTTGGGTTGCTAGTCTGGCCAATGCTCGCATTCGGCTGGTTATTCAACATTGTTGAACGAGGACGTGCTTCTTACGATCGGATTCGCGAATTGCTTGCCGAACCAATCGATATTGATGACGCGGAACATGCACTAGATGTAAAAGCGCAAGGCGACCTGGATGTTCATATCGATGAATTTAAATTCCCGGAAGACGAACGCGCTGCCCTGAAAAATGTTCACTTCACACTGAAACGTGGAGAAACGTTAGGAAWTGTTGGCAAGACGGGTTCAGGGAAAACAGCTATCTTGAAGTTGTTATTACGTGAGTTCGAAGGGTACGATGGGTGGATTACTTACGGTGGCCATTCCATCAATGCCTACAAAAAAGAACGACTGCGTTCAGCAATTGGTTATGTACCGCAAGATCATTTCTTGTTTTCAACGACGGTTGCTGGAAATATTGCCTTTGCGAATACAAGTGCTCCAATAGAAGAAGTGTATGAAGCTGCTCAGCTCGCACACATTCATGAAGACATACTGAAATTCACGAATGGTTATGAAACCATTGTCGGCGAACGAGGCGTGTCGTTATCTGGTGGACAAAAGCAACGGATTTCGATTGCCCGTGCATTGATGATGAAGCCGGAATTGTTAATCTTGGACGATTCGTTATCTGCAGTTGATGCGCGAACAGAAGAAGCAATCCTTGAGTCGTTAAAAGCATCCCGACTGGATGAAACCACCATTATTACCGCACATCGATTGAGCGCGATTCAACATGCACATCAAATCATCGTGCTTCATGAAGGAACAATTGTTGAAAAAGGTTCCCATGAAGACCTCATGGACCAAAAAGGACGTTACTACGAAATGTATCAGTTACAACAATTAGAAGCACTTGTCGAAATGGGAGGTGAGGTGTAATGGAAGAACAGCCAAAGCTAACAGGAAAAGATCAAGGCATCATCTTAAGAAGGCTTATTTCCTATTTGAAGCCACATAAAAAAGTCATAACGTTTGCGTTATTCCTACTAGGCCTTACCGTAGTCGGGGACGTTGTTGGACCGATTTTGATTAAAACGTTCATAGATGATTATTTGACCGTTCAAAACTTTCCGACGGGACCGCTAGTCGGACTGGCGAGTGCGTACTTATTCATTCAAATCTCCAATGTTTTCATTAGTTATTTCCAGCTGCTGAAATTCCAGGAGATAGCACTGAAAATCATTCAGCAAATGCGAATTGATGTCTTTACGAAAGTACAAAACCTCGGAATGCGTTATTTTGATAAAACGCCTGCCGGAAGCATTGTGTCTCGCGTAACGAATGATACGGAAGCCATTAAAGATATGTTTGTCAGTGTCTTGGTCGGTTTCTTGCAAAGTGGTTTCTTAGTGGTCGGAGTATACATCGCGATGTTCATTCTGAATGTTAAACTGGCCCTCGTTACACTATTGCTATTGCCGATATTATTTATGATTATAAAGACGTACCGTCGTTACAGCTCGGTGTTTTACCAAGATTTGCGTGAACGATTGAGTCAATTAAATGCAAAACTGGCAGAATCACTTCAAGGCATGTCCATGATTCAGGCATTCCGACAAGAACCGAGATTGAAAGATGAATTCAATGACATCAATGAACAGCACTGGAAAGCAGGCAAGCGTAACATCAAAATGGATAGTTTGTTGCTGCGTCCCGCGATTGATTTGGTGTATGCACTTGCTCTGATTATGTTGCTGAGCTATTTCGGGGTAACCTCATTCAGCAATACGATCGAAGTTGGTGTGATTTACGCCTTCGTGACATATATTGACCGATTCTTTGAACCGATTAATCAAGTTATGCAACGTTTATCGATTTTCCAACAAGCCATTGTAGCGGCATCACGTGTTTTCAAGCTACTCGATGAAAAGGAACTTGTGCCAAGCCAGGCGAACACAAATGCACGGATTGATGCTGGGAAAATTGAATTCAAAAATGTAACCTTCTCTTACGATGGACAAACAGATGTATTGAAAAACATTTCCTTCACCGCGAATCCTGGGGAAACGGTAGCGCTTGTCGGCCATACTGGAAGTGGGAAAAGTTCCATCATCAATTTATTGATGMGTTTTTATGAGTTTGAACAAGGTGATATTTTGATAGATGGACAATCTGTAAAAGATTTCAAAGCTCAGGAATTACGAGATAAAATGGGACTTGTGCTACAAGATCCGTTCTTGTTCTTCGGGGATATCGAAAGCAACATTCGTTTGCACAAGCAAAGTATGACGGATGACGAAGTACGTGCTGCTGCAGAGTTTGTTCAAGCTGACGGCTTCATCAATCTGTTGCCAGAAGGCTATAAGCAAAAAGTAACCGAGCGAGGCTCAACCTTCTCAAGTGGTCAGCGTCAACTCGTCGCATTCGCCCGTACGATGGCGACGGATCCGAAGATTTTGGTGCTGGATGAAGCAACAGCAAACATCGATACGGAAACAGAAGTGGCAATTCAATCAAGTCTTGAAAAAATGCGACAAGGACGAACAACGATTGCCATCGCCCACCGGTTGAGTACGATTCAAGATGCAGAGCTGATTTTAGTCCTTCATCAAGGCGAAGTCGTTGAACGGGGCAATCACCAACAGTTGCTTGCAAGCAAAGGCTTRTATCACAAAATGTACTTGCTGCAGAATAGCATTGTGGAAGAAGCAGTATAAAACCCATAACTAATCCCATGTCTATCAAATTGTAAGCAGATTTGATAGACATTTTTATATAGCAAAAAATGTACAAAGGTTTGTTAAATGGAAAAATATTGTATTAATTTAAAGGGAAATCAAGGGTTCGCGTCTAATATAGAATTACTGGAAACAGTAAAGTTGTAGACAACCTCTTTTAAAGTGTCATCAACGCCTAAACAAGTAACGGTTCTCCAACAATAAACCGATTGCGACCCAAGTGAGGATAATTCACTTGGGTTTTTTCATGCCCGATGCATGGTGCCATATTTATACGCAAAAGATGAATGATTAAATAAAAAGTCGTGAAGTAGTACTTTTGTTTTAAGCAGGTATAGAACCAAGAACAGCACAAGATACATCCTATGTTTAATTTTCAGRAAAGTAGAAATGTGGGATGATRAGGGTTAATTGGGTAATGTTTCTGAATATTGAAWGAATAAATGTTGAATAAACTCCCAGTTGRTAYTAGATTAGTTGAAAAATTTTAATAACTTGATGTTGAAAGACAGATCAGTGTATTAAATGTGAAGTTAAGTCATCAGCACGAAACCTTTACATTTTTACAAATATATTAATCTACTATTTAGTTAGGCAGGGGGAGAGGTTTAATGAGGAAARRGAGAAACAAAAAAATTATTATTAGAATCATTGTTTCGTAAWTCATTGCACTACATATKTAATAAAAAGACAGAGACTTGGAGGAAGAAAATGGGGAAAAAAGCAAACAACAAAAGTAAGGTYTTAAAAAGCTTAGCKGTATTTGCTCTATCATCTAGYTTTATTTTAGGTTCTATTGTACAAGTACCAACTACTGCGAAAGCAGTTAGTTATTCGAATACTGAAAATTTACTTGCTAATTTAACACCAGAACAAAGAGCAGCATTGCAAAACCTAGATTCCACTGAATTAAAGACAGGATTGCGATTATCTGATGATGTAGACTTAACTAGTGAAGAAGAAGTAACGGTTATTGTTGAATTCAAAGAACTTCCAGCAAAAGTAGCTCAAATAGTAGAAGCTTCCAAAGGGGAATCCATTTCGTTAGAAAAAGCGAAAGAAAAGGTAGAAAAGTCCCATGCTGAATTTAAAAAGAATTTACAAGAAAAAATAGGAAAAGAAGAGAGATCTAATAAGGATAATTTTAATATTAAATATACTTATCAGAATGCATTTAACGGAGTGACAATGTCGCTTCCTGCAAATCAAATTAATAAATTAATGGAAATGGATACGGTTAAAGCTGTTTTTAGCGATAAAAAAGTACAAATTGACCCGCCGCCTCCAATAAAGGAAGAAGAACAAACAAAGGTTGATAGTATCCCATTTTTAAATATTGATAAATTGCATGAAGAAGGCTATACAGGTAAAGGTATAAAGATTGGTGTTATTGATACGGGTATTGATCATAATCATCCTGATTTAAAAGACGTATACAAGGGTGGATTTGATTTTGTAGATAATGACAACGATCCAATGGAAGCGACATATGCCCAATGGAAAGCTTCTGGGAAAGCAGAAATAGTGAATGGAAAACCGTACTACACTAGTCACGGTACACATGTGTCAGKAACTATTGCTGGTCAAGCTAAAAACGATTCTGATTATAAAGTAACTGGAGTTGCTCCTGATTCTGATTTATATGTTTACCGAGTATTGGGACCATATGGTTCAGGACAGACTTCTGCGGTTATTGCTGGGATTGAACGTTCTGTTGCTGATGGGATGGATGTTATAAACCTTTCACTAGGTTCAAACCAAAACAATCCATTAGAAGTAGCAAGCTTAGCGATTGATAATGCCGTATTAAGTGGTGTTACAGCTGTAGTGGCAGCAGGGAATGCTGGAGATGGTATGTTCACATTAGGTTCACCTGGTGCAGCCGCACTTGCCTTAACTGTAGGTGCAAGTTCTGCAAGTACTAAGGTGACAACTTTTGCGAGTAAAATCAAATCAAATGCTATAACCACTGATAGTACATTGCAATTAATGACCAAAACATGGACGGATGATTTCTCAAGCCTATCTGGTCAAACATTCGATATTGTTAATGTAGGAGAAGGCGGATTAACCGATTATGCAGGAAAAGACGTTAAAGGTAAAATTGCATTCGTCGTACGTGGAACTTATGCTCTCATTGATAAAATGAAAGCCGCCGCGTTAAACGGGGCAGCAGGCGTCATCATRTACAACAATGTTGCTACAGAAGGACAAATTCCTTTTTATCTGGGAGAAAGCAAAGAAAATATTCCAACATTCTCTATGACAAATAGTGATGGTTTGGCTATCAATGCTTTATTCACGAGTGGTACACCGAGTATTACATTAGGAGCTCTTGGAGAGAGTGAAATTCCTGGTGATGAATTAGCTAGCTTTAGCTCTAGAGGACCATCTGGAACATTATATGATATTAAACCAGAAGTAACAGCACCAGGTGTATCGGTCTTATCAACGGTACCGTCTTATATTAACGATAAAACTAATTTTAGTTATTCCACTGCATACACAAGAATGTCGGGTACATCCATGGCAACTCCGCATGTTGCCGGGATTGCAGCTTTGCTGTTACAAGCACATCCTGAATATACACCTGCAGATGTGAAAACGGTTCTAATGAATACAGCCGAACCTTTAAAGGGGCAATATAGTGTGTTTGAAGTAGGGGCAGGAAGGGTAGACCCTTATGATGCAATCAATTCTACTACAGAACTGGCTGTTCAAGATGAAACGCCATATATTATAAATAATGTAAAAGAAATGATCAATGAACAAACTGGTGGTCTTAGTTACGGTTTTGTTCCAATCGCTACAGAAGACATCACAAAAACAACGAATCTATTAATCACGAATTATAGTGACAAAATGGAGAAGTATGACATTTCGGTTGAGTACAATGATGGGGTTCGTGGTTCCATGGATGCGAAGGAAAACGGCGTGTCGCTAGTGTTGCCTGAGGATGTTAAAATTAAAAAGAATAGCCAGGAAAGTATTCCTGTCTCACTGTTAATTCCAACAACTGCAAAAAAAGGCACGTACGAAGGATATATTC
>NZ_JBFUIO010000077.1:0-11441 GCF_056401835.1 Paenisporosarcina sp. P4_D4
TACGTGGATTGAGCGACGCATACGGATCTTGGAAAATCATTTGCATTTTACGGTTAAATATTTTTAAATCCGACTTTGATTTTTTCCCATGAACATTAATTCCATCGAAAATCACTTCGCCGTCTGTTGCATTATATAAGCGGATAATTGAACGGCCAGTTGTTGATTTCCCACAACCTGACTCTCCAACTAATCCAAGTGTTTCACCTTTGTAAATATCGAAGCTAATGTCATCTACTGCACGCACTTCATTAGCTTTGCCTTCATTGAAATATTGTTTTAAGTTTCTAATTTCTAGCAATTTTTCAGCCATCAGCGCGCAACTCCTTCATAGTATCGACTTCCCGGGAATTTCTTCATACGTTCCACAATGGCAGCTGGCGGCTCGACTTGAGGTGCCTCCGGATGTAATAACCAAGTCGCAGCATAATGTGTATCGCTCACTTTGAATACTGGCGGAGCCTGTTCCAAATCGATTGCAAGTGCATAGTCACTACGAAGTGCAAATGCATCTCCTTTTGGTGGATCCAATAAATCAGGAGGTGTCCCTGGAATTGCATATAATTTTTCATCTGCTGTATCCAGAGAAGGCATTGAGCTTAATAATCCCCATGTATACGGATGTTGGGGGTTATAGAAAATCTCATCCACTGTACCCATTTCGACAATACGTCCACCATACATAACCGCAACTCGGTCTGCAACGTTTGCTACAACACCCAAGTCATGTGTAATGAAAATGATAGATGTATCAATTTTCTTCTGTAAATCTTTCATTAATTCAAGAATTTGAGCTTGAATCGTAACGTCCAATGCTGTTGTTGGTTCATCCGCAATCAGAATCTGAGGATTACAAGCAAGAGCAATCGCGATAACGATACGTTGTCGTTGACCACCAGAGAATTGGTGTGGATATTGCTTAATACGTAATTCAGGTTTAGGCATCCCTACCATACGCAATAAATCAATCGCAATTTTTTTCGCTTCTGTTTTCCCTACTTTCTGGTGCTTTAACAATGGTTCAGTAATTTGACGACCAATTGTCATTGTAGGGTTAAGTGATGTCATTGGATCTTGGAAGATCATTGAGATATCTTTACCACGAATTTTTTGCATTTCTTTATCTGAGAGCTTTGTTAGATCTTTGCCATTGAACAAAATTTGTCCGCTTTTGAATTCTGAACTAGATTCTGGTAAAAGGCGCATAATCGCTTTTGTTGTTACTGATTTCCCTGAACCCGATTCACCAACGATCGCTAGCGTTTCCCCTTTTTGCAAATCGAAGTTTACACCACGAATGGCTTTTACTTCCCCTGCAAAAGTGTGGAAGGAAAGCTGAAGGTCTTTTACTTCTAAGATTTTTTCCATTGTCGCTTTCCTCCTTCTTAATCTTTCATTTTCGGATCAAGTGCATCACGTAATCCATCTCCGAGTAAGTTAAATGCCACCATCAATAAACTCAAGACAATTGACGGGAACATCAAAATATGCGGTTGGAATTTGATTAGTTTATAACCATCGTTAATCAATGTTCCAAGTGATGCAGCTGGTGGTTGTAACCCAAGACCGATAAAGCTCAAGAAAGCCTCGAAGAAGATTGCACCTGGAATTGTGAACATTGTGTTGATAATAATAATTCCTAGAATGTTAGGAAGTAAGTGTTTAGAAATGATGCGGTTGTTGCTTGCTCCTAAAGTACGTGAAGCCAATACGAATTCCTGGTTTTTATATTTAAGAACTTGTCCACGTACAACACGTGACATCCCAATCCATCCAGTAATTGTAATGGCGATAATAATGGCCATGATACCTGGATCCATGACGAGAATCATTAAGATAACCACGACAAGGTTTGGAATTCCGTATAAGATTTCAACGACACGTTGCATGATATCATCTACTCGTCCGCCATAATATGCAGAAATACCTCCATAAAGAACGCCGATGACCATATCTATTAAAGCTGCAATGAATGCAATGAATAATGAGATTTGAGTACCTTCCCATACACGTGAGAACATATCACGTCCTAATCCATCAGTACCGAACCAGTAGTATTCGTCTACATTTTTCAGTTCATACAAATCTACTTCTTGACCTGCCAAATTCCCTGTTCCATCCCAAATACCGATGTTTTCAAAACCTGGAACTTTCGGTGGCAAGTTTGCATGAGTAAGAGTTTGTGTCTCTGCATCATGCGGACTTATCATTGGCCCTACAAATGACATGATTATAATCAAAAACAAAATGACAATACTAACGATGGCCGCTTTGTTTTTACGAATGCGTAACCATGCATCTTGCCAGAAGCTTAAACTTGGTTTAGTAATACGTTCTGCTGCACTGCTATCTATTGTAATACGGTTAAAAGAACCAGCAGGTAATTTATCTAGATTTTGTGTCATTAATTATTACCTCCTGATAAACGGATACGTGGGTCGATTACTCCATAAAGAACATCGACAACTAAGATAATGAAAATCAAGAATACAGAGAAGAACAACGTTGTTCCCATAATAATTGAATAGTCATTGATCATAATCGCTTTTACAAATTGCTCACCGATACCTGGAATCGCAAATATTTGCTCTATAACAAGTGAACCTGTAAGTAATCCAGCAGCAACTGGTCCTAAAACCGTTACCAAAGGAATCAAAGCATTACGGAAAGCATGTTTAAATGCTACTTCAAATCCACTGGCACCTTTAGAGCGTGCTAGAGTAATATAATCGGAGCTTAAAACTTCGATCATTTCTGTACGGATGAAACGTGAAGCAATTGCAAGTGGTCCCATTGCTAATGCAATTGATGGCATAACACTGGACATCCAGCCATCTTTCCAAAGTGCAACTGGGAACCAGCCTAATTGAACGCCGAACCAGTATTGAAGTGTTGTTGCAAAAACGAATGATGGGATAGAAATACCGATAATAGCAATTAATGTACTACCGTAATCCCAAATCGTATTTTGTCGTAATGCGGCAATCATCCCAAGGATAATACCGATGAAAACTCCTAAAATCATTCCTTGTGCACCTAGTAAGAAAGATGGTCCTAAGCGATTGAGAATTAAATCTGTTACGCTCGCACCTTTAAACTGGAATGAGTTACCTAAGTCACCTTGTGCTAAATTTAGCATGTATTTACCATACTGAACTGGTAGTGGTTCATTTAAACCATATTTCGCCTCTACTACCGCTAGCTGGTCAGGGGTAAGTTTCGAAGCGGATGCAATAGGGGAACCTGGTAGCGTTTTCATTAAGAAAAATGTTGCTGTCGCAATCAGGAAAAGAGTAATGAACATATAAAAAACACGTCTTGCGATATACTTAGCCATTTTTGCACCTCCTAAGTGAATACGAGCAGAATTTAAATTCTACTTTTCTATATAAACAGATAAAACTAGTTAATGTCAAATTAATATTTGAAAATAGTAAATTTTTAATTAATTCACACTCATTTAAAAAGAGAGTATATGGCCCTATTGGATACCATATACTCTCTCTCTATGAGATTTTTTATCTTAGTTAAAGATTACTCTTTACCTGAGATGTACGCCCATTTGTATGAGTAGTCTCCACCGAATGGGTGAGAAACAATACCTTTAACATAAGGTTGTACTAATGCCATTGTTCCGCGTTGGTAGATCGGTCCAATTGCATAGTCTTCTTGAACTAACATTTTCTCAGCTTGAGCCATTGCGTCCCAACGACCTTCTGCATCAATAGCAAGTTCACCTTTAGCTGATTCAATCAACTTGTCGTACTCAGGGTTAGAGTAAGACATTAAGTTATGAGAAGAACCTGTTACGAACAAGTCTACGAAAGTCATAGGATCTTGATAGTCAGGGCCCCAACCAGAAACTTGGATATCATAATCTTGTTTTTCATCAAGTTCTAAACGAACGTTGAATGGTACTTCTTTAAGTGTGATATTTAAACCTTCAAGGTTAGTCTCTAATTGAGATTTGAAGTACTCGTCCATTTTCTTAGAAAGGTCAGAGTCTCCACCTAGAATTTCAAGTGATACTTCAGTAACACCTAGCTCAGATAAACCTTTATCCCATGCTGCTTTAGCTTCTTCAACATTGTAAGTAGCCATGTCGCCATTTACTTCGCGGAAGTCAGCACCTTCAGCAGTGAAAGTGAATTCTTGTGGTACTAAGTAGTTAGCTGGAAGAGATCCGTTAGCTAATACTACATTTGCTAAATCTTCTTTGTTGAATGCTTTAGCAAGTGCTTCACGAATGTTTACGTTTGCAAGTGGTGTTTTCTTACCGTTACGTTCTTGGTTATATTTGAAGTAGAACACAGTTGGCTCTAATTCTTTTAATAGATTTTCATCGTTAGCATATTGCATAGCATACTCACCAGAAAGACCAGTACGATCTTTTTCGCCAGTTGTGTAAAGGTTAACTGCAGTAGCTACTTCTTTAACAACGTCGAAGTTGATTTGAGTAAGTTTTACAGTTTCTGCATCCCAATATTGTTCGTTTTTCTTAAGTTTCCAAGTTAAACCAGTGCCATCCCAATCAGTCATAGTGAATGGACCGTTGTAAAGAATTGTTTCAGAATTTGTTGCATATTTATCGCCTTGTGCCTTAACGAATTCTTCTTTCAGCGGGAAGAATGTTCCGAATGACATCAATGAGATAAAGTAAGGAACTGGACGCTCAAGAGTAACTTCAAGAGTTTTCTCATCTAGAGCTTTAACTCCAAGGTCAGCAACTTCAGCTTTTTTCTCACCGATAGCAGTTGCGTTTTTGATAACGCCAGCCATCATGTAAGGACCGTATGGTGAACCAGTCGCTGGGTCAATTGCACGTTTCCATGCATACTCGAAGTCGTTAGCAGTAACAGCAGAACCGTCAGACCAGTTAGCATCACGTAATTTGAACGTGTATGTTAAACCGTCTTCAGAAATTGTTGGTTCCTCAGCAGCCATAGCTGGAACAGGAACATTTTCTTGATCTAAACGCATAAGACCTTCGTTTACGTTACCTAACATGTCGAAACCAACTTGGTCTTCAACGATTGAAGAATCCAATGATGGAATCTCAGCGACGTGGTTTAGATTAAGGATTTGCTCCGCATCTAAAGCACCTTCAGCTGGTTCTTCTGTACCTTCGCCTTCTCCGTCAGTTGTTGGTTCAGTTGAAGGTTTTTCTTCATCTTTACCACAAGCAGCTAAGAACATACTAAGTACTAGCATAAGACTTAATAGCCAAACTAATTTGCTTTTCTTCACTTAAAATGACCTCCTTAAATATTCTGAAAAATTGTTACAATGTTAATTATACATATTCAAAAAAATCTGTACAGTCTTTTTTTGAATATTTTTTACACTTATGTAACAGAAAGATTACAAGAACATAACAGAACCGTTGGTAGTCTAAGGTTGTTCGAGAATTGCGAATTATTAATTCGTTTAGCGAAATTTTGATTTTTTCCGTCAATTCTTCTACAATATGAGAAGGATTGAGGTGTTTTTATGAAAAAGTTGGTTAATTGGTTTATTGCTTCTCAGTTACTTATTATTGCAATGATGTTACTCATTATTAAAGAAGTGACACTTACCTCTTATATAAACATGTCGTTTTTTGTCGGAGGAACGATCACTTTTATTGGGTTATTAGTCTATGTTGTCTCAAATGGATTTTTCGATATTTTTACTATGAGCTTCAGAAAAGTTTTCTCATCGAAAAGAAGTTTAGTGGATACGGAGTCAATGCGTGCCCCTTCGGAGTTGCTGGATTTCCAGACAAAACCTTTTTTCCAGTTAGGTGGGTACATTTTACTCGCAATGTTGATTGCATTGACGATTTATTATTTAGCATAATTTGCACTTGATTTTGGAGTTTCTTCTATATTATAATGACAATCAAAATACATGATAAATGCAAAGACGAAGAATAGTACTTTTGAATGGGTTGTCCAGAGAATCTGTATTTGGTGAAAACAGATCTTCCCATCATTAGGAATGGACTTCTGAGCATGGTTTACGAACCGGAATTTCGGTGTAGTTTATCACGTACCTTCACGTTACGAAGTTAAAGAGGCCAAGATTTTTTGGCAATCTGGGTGGTACCACGGATTCACACATCATTCGTCCCTTTTTGAGGGAGAGTGATGTGTTTTTTTATTTTTAAGGAGGAAACCACATGAAGAAAATTTTTTCAGGCGTACAGCCAACAGGAACGGTCACACTCGGTAATTACATCGGTGCTTTCCGTCAATTCACTACCTTGCAAGACGAGTATGAATGTATTTTTTGTATCGTGGATCAGCACGCAATTACGGTTCCACAAGATCGGCTAGAACTTCGTAAAAATATCCGATCGCTTGCAGCACTCTATTTGGCAGTCGGTATCGATCCAAAGAAAGCCATTCTATTCATCCAGTCGGAAGTTCCTGCACATGCTCAGGCAGGATGGATGATGCAATGTATCTCTTATATCGGAGAACTTGAGCGCATGACTCAGTTTAAAGATAAGTCTTCGGGGAAAGACGGCGTATCGGCCTCTCTTCTCACTTATCCACCACTTATGGCAGCAGATATCCTGCTTTATCAGACCGATATCGTACCTGTAGGTGATGATCAAAAGCAACATGTGGAATTAACACGTGATCTGGCTGAGCGTTTCAACAAACGCTATAATGACGTTTTGACGATTCCAGATATTCGCTTACCTAAAAATGGAGCACGTATCAAGGCTCTACAGGATCCTTTGAAAAAGATGAGTAAATCTGATCCAAATAAAAAATCGACGATTTCACTATTGGATACACCAAAAGAAATTGAGAAAAAGGTCAAAAGCGCAGTAACTGATTCAGAAGGCATTGTTGCTTTTGATGTAGAGAAAAAACCGGGCGTTTCCAATTTGTTGACGATTGAAGCTGCGTTGACCGGTGAAACAATCGAAGCATTGGTTGAAAAATATGCTGGTGTTGGATACGGTGATTTTAAAGCTTCAGTTGCGAAAGCTATTATTGATCACATTACACCTATTCAGGAACGCTACGAAGCGCTGTTAAATTCGGATGAGTTAGATGGTATCTTGGATGATGGTGCGAAAAGAGCACAGGCTGCAGCTTCTAAAACACTCAAAAAAATGGAGAACGCGATGGGCTTGGGTAGAAAACGATAAACGTCATAAGAACAAACGAACAAGCAAATATGAAGAAATCGGGTGTCTGGAATATAAATGTCCAGACACTTTTCCATGTGTATCCCAGTGAAAGATAATTTAAATACAATAAAATCTGCATAAGGCTTATGACAATGCAAATGTAGCTGATTAAGAACATTAACCATTTGATCAATATTAGCACCCTTTTTCACTACTATATGAAGTGTTTGTACATGTCAGTCTGAAAGCTTGCTTCTTTTTACAAGAAGGCCTCAAATCAGCACTTCTCCAACTTTACTCTTACTTGTTCCAATTGCCGTTAATATTTAATACAAAAAAACGACTCATCATTTTCAAGATGAGTCGTTTTAATTTTCATTATTTTACTGGTGCATTAGCAGATACTGCAACTTCATCCCAGAAAGTCATTCCAGCAGCGATATCATAGTTAAGAACTCGCTTGTTAGTAGATGTTATGCTGTAACGGAACAATGTAGGAATTACAGGAAGCTCTTCGTTCATAAGTGCTTGCCATTCTTTGTAGACGCCTTGACGGTATTCAACATCGAATGCATCTTCAGATATACCCTTTGCAAGTAACTCGTCATTTTTTTCGTTTGTCCAACGAGTGTAGTTGAACAATGCTTTACGACCGTATAATCCTTCTGGATCCACGTCTGATCCTGTACCCCATGCTGCAGCAAAGATATCAATTTTCGGATCATTTGCTTCTACGCGCTCGTAGAATGAGTTGAACTCGTGTAATTTGCCTTCTAACAATTCAACTTTAATACCTACATCAGCCCAGTTTTGAATGTAGTGTTGAGCTAATGGCTCAGCTACATCAGAACCTGACATTGATGCAAAGTTTAATTTAAATTCTTTACCTTCAGGATCTTCAACAAAACCATCATTATTTGTATCTTTGTAGCCAGCTTCAGCTAACAATTCTTTTGCTTTCTCTGGGTTGTACTCGATAGCTTTTGCATCGAAATCATGGTAACTAGGGAAAGATGGTGGAATTAAAGTAGTAGCTGGGAAACGTAAACCATGGTACATTTTTTCACCAACTGGCTTGTTGTTTAGAGCTACAGCCATTGCTTGACGTAATTGTTTGTTTTCTAATTTCGGGTTGCCCATAATGTTTTCGCCTTTTTTAGCATCCCATTTACCAAGGTTGAAACCAATGTAAGAATAAGCTAAGTCAATTTGACCAAGTAATTCAGTATTTTGAAGTTCTTTTGCTGATAAATATTGGTCAGCAGGTAAGCTTGCAATATCAAGATCGCCATTTTGCATTGCTTTAACAGCAACACTTGGGCTTACAACTTTAAGTACGATAGATTTAAGCGCAGGAACGCCTCTCCAGTAATCTTCGTTGCGTTCGAATTCAACAGATTCACCTGGAATGATTTTCTTAACTTTGAAAGGTCCGTAACCAATTGGAGTTGTACGAATCTTGTCAGATTCAAGTATTTCTGCAATTGTCATGTCACCCAAGTAGTGACGTGGTACTGGGTAAGCCCAGAATCCAGTTGTTAAAGAAGGACTAGCTTGCGTGAAAGTGAATTTAATTGTTTTTTCGTCTTTTACTTCGATACCAGAAATCGTTTTAGCTTTACCAGTATGGTATTCTTCCATACCAACTACCATAGGAACTAAACCTGAGTAACGAGCTTCAGTATAGTCTGGATGACCAAGTAATTCATAAGCATATAATAAGTCGTCTGCTTTAACTGRCTCACCATCATGCCAGTTTACATTGTCTTTGATTTTTACAGTAATAGATTTTTTGTCTTCTGATATTTCAAATGTAGCAGGACCGTCATTTGTAATTTCGTAGTCACCATTAATTGCAAGTAAGCTTTCATCAAAGAATTGAAGAACTTCAGAATCAGGGTTACCTGAATAGAATACATAGTTCAAAGTACCTTCAAACGGTGTATCAGAAATCAAACCGTAGTTTAATGAACCATCTTTAACTGCTTCGTCTTTAGCAGAAACTTTTGTTGGGAAAGCTAAATCGATTTTGTTTTCATCTCCCCCAGCTTCTTCATTGTCTTTCTCTGGATCTTTCTCGCTACCTTTCTCTTTACCAGTACAAGCTGCTAAAAAGGCGCTTAGTACAAGCATCAAACAAAGTAACAACAGTGAACTTTTCTTCATTTTTCTTCCTCCCTTTTTATGTCAATCTTTGTCTTGCATCAGCCGCACGTTTTAACGCTTGACCGATGAAATTTATACACAGCATGATTACTAATATCAGTAATGATGCAGGTAACCAAACCCACCATCTATTTTCGATGACTTCTGGATTACTGGCGTACGCTACTAATGTTCCAAGTGAAGGGACACTTTCAGGTAAACCGAATCCGAGATAAGTTAATCCAGTTTCAATTCCAATATTACCTGCCAACGTTAACGTCATGTTTACGATAATAATAGAGCTCAAATTTGGTAACACTTCAAACATCATAATTTTCCAGTTTGGTGTTCCAAGAGTTTTTGAAGCATTTACGTAATCCAGTTCGCGTTCAGCAAGTGTCTTGGATCTGATTAATCGCGCTTTACCTGTCCATAAGAATAGAGACAGGATCGCGATGAACGTATAGACGTTGAACACAGGTACAACTGTTATCAATACGATAATAATCATCAAGAAAGGTAGGATGATGATGAAATCGATGAAACGCATAATAATATTATCTACAGCACCCCCGAAGTAACCGGCAATCAATCCTACCGTTAATCCGATTATTGCCGAAATTAACGTGATGACCACTCCGATGGTAATGGAATTCTTTGCTCCAATGATTAACGTGCCAAAAACATCACGTCCGCCATAATCTGTACCAAGCCAATTGGCAGCAGAAGGTTCAGCATAAATGTTAAAAACATCAATTCTTCTGATTTCCTCTAAGTCAAGAAAATACGATCCTATATACACCGTCAACAAAATACCGCTTAATAAGATAAGTGAAAAAAGCGCCATCTTATCATGTTTAATTTCACGCCACATCGTTTTGGCTAATGAAGTGTGCGTACTTTTAGATTTCATTGCACCCGTTACGGGCGTTTCATTTCCCATATTTACTGTCATTTTTCTCTCTCCAATCTAGTATCCTCAATCGATGCGAATTCTTGGGTCCACCCAACTTAGAATAATATCGGATAGCATGGTGCCGACAATTGCAGCAATACCTGATATTAATACTAGGATTGTTACGACACTAAAATCTCGTGAACTGATTGATGATAAAAAGAGTTGGCCCAATCCTGGGTAACTGAAGATTGATTCTAAGAATATGGAGCCGCCTATTAATCCAGTAATTTCATAGCCTAGAAAAGCAGCAATCGGTAATAATGAGTTGCGTAATATGTGCTGCGTATAAACTTTACGTTCTGGTACACCTTTTGCACGTGCAGTTTTGACGAAGTCTTTAATTTTTGTATCAATAATTTCATTTCTTAAGTACTGGATTGTACCGAATGTAGCGAGTAATGCACCAGCCATTGTTGGTAACACTAAATGCTCTGCCTTACTTAAGACATATTCGAAAGTTCCTTTATCAGCCCTAATGTCGACCGAACCACCTATTGGGAACCACTGGAGTACAAAGCCAAAGATAAACAATAAGATTAAGGCAAATACGAATAATGGTGTGGCAAACGACAAATAGTTATACCAGACAATAATTTTATCCGCCCACGAATCTGTCCACCTACCGGCTATAATTCCGAGTGGAATGGCAATTAAGTAACTAACAATTAAAATACTTGCAGATAACAAGAGAGTATTACCCACTCGGTCACCGATCAAGTTTGTTACCTTTTGTTGGTAGACTGCTGATTTACCAAAATCACCTTGGACGGCATTACCAATCCATCGGGTATATTGAACATGCCATGGATCATTAAGGCCAGCTTTTTCACGCAGTTCCACAATTCGTTCCGGATCAACATCCCCTGCACCGAGTTTTCCAGTCAATGCGTCCCCAGGCATTGCTTTTGCTAAAAGAAAGATTAAAACACTGAGTATGAATATTTGAGGAATCATAATCAATGTCCGGCGAAAAATAAACTTTAACATTGTTATGTCCTCCTATTGCATCGCAACTGAGTGCGTGTCTGTAATTTTCTTTAAACCGTAAGAACGACCATCTTGATCGAAAAATTGATCTCTAGTTTGTCTGTACTCTTCCGCAATTTGTTGGCGAATCAACGTCTTTTCTTTGCGATGTCCTGTTTCCATTTCTGGAATAGCCGCAATCAAACGTTTTGTATAGATATGTTGTGGATTGTTGTAAATTTC
>NZ_JBFUIO010000078.1:0-11150 GCF_056401835.1 Paenisporosarcina sp. P4_D4
GGGTATACCAGAACAACAAATCGACTAGGAGGACTGGAAGGTGGCATGTCCACTGGAATGCCAATTGTCGTCCGAGGTGTAATGAAACCCATTCCAACTCTATATAAACCTCTTCAAAGTGTCGATATATCTACGAAAGAACCATTTAAAGCTAGTATAGAACGTTCAGATAGTTGTGCTGTACCTGCAGCCTCTGTTGTTGCAGAGCATGTCGTAGCGTGGGAAATTGCCAATGCCATTTTGGAACAATTCCATAGTGATCAAATGCCACAACTTCTCAATTCAATCAACCAGCACCGTGCCTATACAAAGGAGTTCTAAAGAATGCATACTATTTCAATCGACACGGAAAGCAAATCATACAAAGTTCATGTAGGTTCATTCATATACGAGCCTGCATTGGCTTTATATGAAAAGCAAATTAAACATGCAGATCATGTGGTAATCTTTGTCGACGAAGCAGTTGCCAATCTGCATTTGGACAAATTGCTGAAACCTCTCCAATCGTTTTTGGATACATCCGTTCATATATGTCGGTTGCCTGCAGGGGAATCCAGTAAATCTATGGAGACCTTTATGGCATGTCAGTCGTTTTTGCTCGAAAAAGGGTGTACCAGAAAATCAATTCTTTTCGCTTTTGGCGGTGGAGCATGTGGTGATGTAGTAGGTTTTGTTGCCTCTACATTCATGCGAGGGATTCCTTTTATACAATTACCGACAACTATTTTAGCTCATGATAGTGCAGTTGGAGGGAAAACGGCAGTCAATCATCCGCAAGGGAAAAATATGATCGGCTCGTTTTATCAGCCTGAAGCTGTCATTTTTGATATTTTGACATTAGCCACGTTGCCTAATCAACAAGTATTATCAGGGATGGCTGAAGTAATAAAACATGCTCTAATCTCGGATAAGAATTGGTTGGAAGATTTGCTTTCTTATCAATCTCTTGAAAATATATCAGAAGAACAGAAGTTATCTTTCTTGGTTAAAGGCATTCAAGTAAAGGCTGATATAGTGAAAGCGGATGAGTTTGAGCAATCCGTAAGGAAATATCTGAATTTAGGACATACTTATGGACACGCAATTGAAGCGTCAGTTGGATACGGAAATATAACGCACGGGGAATCCGTTGCAATTGGACTTGTGATTTCACTTCAGTTAAGTGAAAAACTACTGTCGCTCAAAGAAGGAACAGCCAAAAAGCTTTTTAATGCTTTGAACGCTTTTGGGTATTCATTTGAACCTGTTTTAAAGCAGGAAATCGATCAACTCATTCCTTATATGAAACGTGATAAAAAGGCTTCTTATGGTGATCTTCATTTTGTTCTACTCGAACAAATCGGAAAACCATGTATGAAAATTGTCCCCGTTGAAGAAGTAGTACGGGCACATGAACAATTACGAAAATGGAGTAAGGAGGTACATAAATGATTCGTGGTATTCGAGGAGCGACCACCATACCAGAAGATTCGACATCTCATATTTTAATTGAGACAGAGAAGCTTGTTTTGACAATGGCTAGAGAAAACCAAATCAGTCCTGAGGATGTTGCATCTGTCGTGGTTTCAACGACAACTGATATAGCTTCTGCATTTCCTGCAAAAGCTGTCCGAAGTATTCCTGAATGGACATACGTACCTGTTATGTGTACCCATGAAATGGATGTACCAGGCGCGATGCCATTGTGTATACGTGTATTGATGCACGTCAATACGGAAAAATCGCAACGCGATATTCATCATGTATACATGAACGATGCAGTTAAATTACGACCTGATTTAATAACAAACAATAAGTAAGAAGGTAGAGGCGAATGACGATGAAGTGGAAAAACCAATTAACAGGGATGAAACCATATCAACCAGGACGTTCAATCGATGAAGTGAAAAAGATCTATGGCTTAGATCATATCGTGAAGCTCGCTTCGAATGAAAACCCTTTTGGAACATCTCCAAAAGTCCGTGAATTCCTGGAAAACCAAGCGATAAATCATGCCATTTATCCAGATGGATACGCAAGTGGTTTACGTCATGCTTTGGCAGAAACGGTAGGTGTGGCAGAAGAACAATTGTTATTTGGAAATGGATCGGATGAAATTATCATGATGATTTCTCGTGCTTTGCTTCAGCCAGGAGTTAATACTGTCATGGCAATTCCTACTTTCCCACAATATCGACATAATGCGGTGATTGAGGGTGCAGAGGTTCGTGAAGTTCAATTGAAAGACGGGGCTCATGACCTGGAAGAAATGGTTCGCCAAATCGATGAAAAAACAGCAATCGTTTGGTTGTGTTCTCCAAATAATCCGACAGGTACGCTAATCAATCATCAGCAGATGGAACAATTCATTCAAAAAGTTCCCGAAGAAGTACTTATAGTGATTGACGAAGCCTATTACGAATTCGTAACTGACCCCGCATACAAAGAATCCGTTGATCTCTTAAAAGATCATGGCAATGTCATTATTTTGCGAACGTTTTCGAAAGCATATGGACTTGCAGGTTTTCGAGTCGGTTATGCAGTGGCACAAAAGGAACTGATTGCTCGTCTGGATCCGGTCCGTGAACCATTCAACAATACAGTAATCAGTCAAGGCGCTGCATTGACGGCACTTCAAGATACGGCATTTCTTAAGGAATGTATTATCAAAAACGAATTAGGAAAACAGCAATTTAATGAATATGCCACAAAACATGACCTACATATGTATCCCACTCAAGGAAACTTTGTACTTCTTCAAGTAAAAGCTGACGCCGATACAGTATTTGAAGGTCTCCTTAAAAAAGGCTTTATTATCCGTAGTGGAAATGCACTTGGAACACCGGGATATATTCGGATCACTATAGGTACGACTCAACAAAATGATGCATTCTTAAAAGCGTTGGCGGATGTTTTAAAAGAATTAGAGGTATTTGCATGACAACGCATGTTCTAATCGTAGGTCTGGGTTTAATTGGTGGTTCATTGGCATTGGCCATTCAAAAGAATCCTGAAGTGAAAGTAATTGGCTTTGATTCGGACTCACACACCGTTCGTAAAGCCAAAAAATTAGGTGTCATTCATGACATGGCACTCAGTATAAAAGATTCTGCAAGAATGGCAGATATCATTGTATTTGCGACTCCAGTCAATGCAACGCTTCAGTTAATGAACGAAGCACAGCATTGGCAGCTTAAAAAAGGTGTCATCCTTACAGATACCGGCAGTACAAAGAAAATCATCATGGAAAAAGCAAAATCACTTAAAAAACTTGGCCTTACATTTATTGGAGGACATCCAATGGCCGGTTCACACAAAAGTGGTGTTGAAGCAGCGAAGGCTCATTTATTTGAAAATGCCTACTACATGCTTACTCCATTGGAACAGGAAGATGAAGAAAAAATTCATACCCTTGAAATGTTGTTGCAACCGACAAAGGGGAAGATTCTCCGAGTCTCTGCGTCTGAACACGATCATATGACCGCTGTAGTCAGTCATTTTCCACATTTGGTCGCTGCGTCCTTGGTTCACCAATTATCCAGTGAGAATGAAGAATTTCCCTTCACTCGCCAATTGGCAGCAGGTGGTTTTCGGGATATCACACGGATTGCTTCATCGAATCCTGTGATGTGGAGAGATATAACCATTCAAAATCGAATCGAATTGGTCAATCAATTGACAAAATGGCAAAAAGAAATGGACACAGTAAAAACGTTGCTTATGCAAGCGGAACCTTCAAATATAGAGCACTACTTTTCAAGAGCCAAATACGTCAGAGATGAATTGCCGATTACTTCACAAGGCGCCATGTATTCTGTATTTGATCTGTATGTGGATGTTCCTGATTATCCTGGTGTCATTTCTGAAATAACAGGACTTCTGGCAAAACACATGATCAGCATTACAAACTTGCGAATTGTTGAAACGAGGGAAGATGTTTTTGGGATTTTGGTCATCAGCTTTCAGACAATCGAAGACCGAAATAAAGCGGGCGGTTGTATTGCAAATGAAACAATCTACGAAACGTATATATCATAGAGTGAGTCTGCTCTCTTTCCGCGGACGAATGGCAAGCCTCCTCGGGCCAACATGATGTTGGTCACCCACATGAGCGTTAAGCATGAGACCAACGCTTACGCAAATGTACGATTAACTAAATCGTTTAAGATAGTCTATAAAGAGAGAGTATAGCTTCTCAAATCTGCGAAGAAAAAAGATGAATTTATACTGAGCAATTATTATCCAATAAGAATATAAGGATGTGAATGGATTGAAGGACTCCATAAAATTACAAGCAGAGCAAGTAGCCCTTCGTGGAACAGTTAGAGTTCCTGGAGACAAATCAATTTCTCATCGCTCTATCATGTTCGGGGCAATGGCAAAAGGTAAAACAACGGTTAATGGTTTTTTGCTTGGAGATGATTGTTTAAGTACAATTTCCTGTTTTCAAAAATTAGGTGTCGATATTCAAGTGAATGGCAATCAGGTTACGATTACGAGCGATGGGATGGAAAGTTGGAAAGAACCTTCTGAAATTTTGGACACAGGAAATTCTGGGACAACTACTCGTTTAATGCTTGGAATATTAGCCGGATCTAACGTTCACAGCGTTCTTGTAGGGGATGAATCAATCGCTAAAAGACCGATGAAGCGTGTAATCGAACCTTTAAGGCAAATGGGTGCACAAATCTCTGGCAGAAGTGGGGGGCAGTTCACTCCACTTGCAATACAAGGCACTGATTTGACTGCAATAGACTACACTATGCCTGTTGCCAGCGCGCAAGTAAAATCAGCCATCCTTCTTGCTGGTCTTCAAGCGAATGGTGTAACGACAGTACGGGAATCAGAAGTTTCACGAGACCATACCGAGCGTATGTTACGCCAATTTGGTGCTGACATCACTTGTCAGGATGGAGTCATTCAACTCCAGGGTGGTCAAAAGCTTTCTGCAACACATATTGAAGTGCCAGGAGATATATCCTCAGCTGCATTCTTTTTGGTGGCAGGAGCAATTGCGAAAGACAGTAGCATCCACTTGGAACATGTCGGTTTAAATCCAACACGCACCGGCATTCTCGATGTGTTGCAACAAATGGGAGCCAAGTTGGATATTGAATTGGAAAACGGCGGGGATGAAGAGCCAATAGGACGTCTGTCGATACAATCTTCACAGCTCAAAGGCATTGAAATCGGCGGAGAGTTAATTCCCCGCTTGATTGATGAAATTCCAATCATTGCATTACTGGCGACCCAAGCTCAGGGTACGACGGTGATTAAAGATGCAGAGGAATTAAAAGTAAAAGAAACAGACCGCATTACAGCAGTTGTAGATGAGTTAAAGAAATTAGGTGCCAATATCGAGGCTACCGAAGACGGAATGGTCATAAATGGTCCTGTTACTCTTACAGGAGGGGTTCTACAGTCTTATGGAGACCATCGCATCGGAATGATGGGCGCAATCGCTTCAGTGATTTCGACAGGACCTATCGAAATTGAACATGCTTCGTGCATTTCCGTATCTTACCCCAACTTCTTTGATCATTTGCGAAATGTGTCAACTTGTGAAACTCTCCGCTAGCGGGGAGTTTTTTCTTGTGAATGGGGTAGTCGTGATGTAGCATATGGTATGAATAGAAAGAGAACGGGTGATGGAGATGGAAATAAGTCAACAATTTATTGAAGCGATTGAAGCGGGCGATTTGCAGACCATACAGTCTTTAATCGAAACATTGCAACTTTCAGGGGAACCAGATGCTCAATATGAGATTGCAAATATGCTAGTTCAAGCTGGATATTTAAAAGAAGGTGAACAAATACTGGAACACCTTCAGTTTTTGTTTCCTAATGAAGCGCAGATCAAGATTGATAGAGCACAGATACTCATGGAAATTGACGAAGAAGATGAAGCCTTACTTTTGCTGACAAGCATTGAAGAGCATGAGGAAGAATATCCACAAGCATTACTGAGTCTAGCTGATTATTATCAAATGCAAGGGTTTTACGAATCGGCAGAGCAAAAAATCAACCAAGCACTCGCACTATTGCCGGGAGAGCCTTTATTGATTTTTGCCAAAGCGGAACTTTTACTTGAAACAGGAAAGTATCTCGAAGCTGCACGACTATATGAAAACTTAAAAACCACAACAGATGAAATTGCCGGGGTACGTTTATCCGAACGTTTAGCTGAAGTTTACAGTGCTGGAGCGGCATATGAAGATGCCATTCCTTTTTACGAAGAATCACTGTCAAACCATGTTACGCCAGATTTGCTTTTTGGTTATGCTTATGCCGCATTCCAAGCGGGGCAGTATGATTTATCAGTTCGTAAACTGAACGAAGTAAAGACATTGGACCCAGACTATTTCTCTGCACATTTGCTCCTGTCGCAAGCCTATAGCATGCTTGAAGACCATGAACAAGCATACCAGGCAATTCTAGAAGGATTAAGTCGTGATGAATATGATAAGGAATTGTATTTATTTGCCGGCAAAATAGCCTTGAAACTAGGTAAAGTGATAGAAGCTGAACAGCATTTGCGTCAGGCAATCGCACTGGACCCAGAATATATGGAAGCGACGTTGACTCTAGTGTCATATTTACACGCAGAAGAACGCGATCAGGATGTCATTGAATTGATTGAGATCATTTCAAATAATCAAGATGATTGGTCCGCGTTATACCCATTTGCGGCTGATGCCTATGCGAAAGAAGAAAATTTTGAACGTGCATACGATTTTTATTCTTTGGCATATACTGATCATAAGGAAGACCCGTTGTTCATGGAAAAATACGTTTATTTTCTGCTGGAAGAAGGAAAACGTGATGAAGCCCTAGAAATAGGTAGACAATTAGTTCTTTTACAACCTCATGAAGAAAGATGGCAAGACCTGATTGAATCATTGTCGTGAAAGGAGGAGTAGTATGACCGCATCTGTTTCTGTGATGGAAAAGAAAGAATTTGTGCGTTGGTTTTTGAAACGATATCAAATGAAACGACGAGAATGCGTATGGATCCTCAATTATTTGTTAAGTCATGATGATTTACTCCAAAAAGTACATTTTGTAGAAGAAGCACATTACTGCCCAAGAGCGATGGTTATGTCTGTTACAGAGTCGAATGGCGTGCCTTTTCGCTTTTACAAAGGAAATTTAATGACTGCAGATGCCGAGAAATCATTTCACGACTTACGTTTAAATCCAAATGAAGACATGTTTATTCAGTTGAATTTTCCAAATGTACCACCAAGTTCAGAGTATTTGGCGGTTTTGGAAGAAAATCCATTTATGCCGAAATACMTGCATATTAACGACAAAGATCGTCTTATAGCTGAAGAAGTGCTCAAAGTCAGCATGAATTCATTTAGAGAAGAACATATATTGAAACAAATTGATGAAGCTTTGGACGCCAATGATAAAGAACGATTTTTTGAATTGTCTAAATTGCTACAAGGGATGAAAGAATCATCCAAATCTTAACTTCATCGTATATGCGATGAAGTTTTTTGTTGAAAGGAAATGAAGATATGTACTGGAACTCAAAAGATATAAATGTATTTTTAGAACAGAAAGAATTTGTTGATACAGCCGTAATCCCTTTGTTACTAATCGATGGACAAGCCAGCCAACTGAAACAAAATGCATCAAGCGCTGAATTTTTGATGTCTCTTACCGCTTTTATCGAAAATCAATTTAAAGGACGAGTGGTGTTAATGCCACCGATATCGTATACGAAGCGTTCCAATAGGCAACAATTAGGGAATGAATGGACGGAAACGTTGAATGAAGCGGGCTTTAAGCACTTGTTTTTTGTTTCATGCGATATGACGTGGGGAAATGAAGTAAGTGAATTAAACGTTATTTATACGCCTTCTATACCACTTGAACACATGGACCAGAAATTGCGTCAATCMGTTCTGGAAGATCAATTGAGACAAATAATTCCGGTATTTGCAAATCGCTGGGAATAGGCAGTTCAATAAGCTTCAAGAAATGTTCACAAAGTAGATGTTCGCAACTAAAGGAATATTGACCTCCGTTTTTTATTGAGCTATCATAGAACTGTCCTAGTTTTACTATTTTTTGTATAAGTATGTCCGTTGGACTGACCTTTAAAGTTAGAGGGGGGAAAAGGATGAGTAACAATCGTGTATCAAGACGTCAATTCCTAAACTACACACTAACCGGTGTTGGTGGGTTTATGGCTGCAGGTATGTTAATGCCGATGGTTCGTTTTGCAATCGATCCAGTATTGCAAAAAGCTGGAGGCGGAGACTTTGTACCAACTGATAAAAAAGTGGCTGATATCACTGATGTGCCGGAACGCGTAGACTTTTCATTTGAACAAGTAGATGCATGGTATACATCTGAAGTCACAAGCACTGCATGGGTTTACAAAAAGGGCGACAAAATTATCGCGCTATCTCCAGTATGTAAACATTTAGGTTGTACGGTAAACTGGGCAGGTAGCCCGGATCACCCGGACCAATTCTTCTGTCCATGTCACGGTGGTCGATATGAGAAGAATGGTAAGAACGTACCAAAAACACCACCTCTAGGTCCGTTGGATGAGTTCGAAGTACGTGTGAAAGATGGTCTTTTACAAATCGGTAAAACACGACCAAATACATTAGTTTAAAGTAAGGGGGTACGACGTCAGTGCTAAATAAGATTTATGATTGGGTGGATGAACGTCTGGATATTACTCCTATTTGGCGTGATATTGCAGATCATGAAGTTCCAGAGCACGTTAACCCTGCACATCATTTTTCAGCATTCGTTTATTGTTTCGGGGGCTTAACGTTCTTCGTCACTGTGATTCAAATTCTTTCGGGTATGTTTTTAACAATGTACTATACGCCAGATATTGAAAATGCATGGAAATCCGTTTACTACTTACAAAACGAAGTAGCATTCGGTGAAATTGTGCGTGGTATGCATCACTGGGGAGCTTCACTTGTAATCGTTATGATTTTCCTTCATACATTACGTGTATTCTTTACAGGTTCTTATAAAAAACCTCGTGAACTTAACTGGGTTGTCGGCGTATTGATTTTAGGCGTCATGTTAGGTTTAGGATTCACGGGTTACCTACTTCCTTGGGACATGAAAGCGTTGTTTGCAACGAAAGTAGGTATTGAAATTGCTGCATCCGTGCCATTTATCGGAGGAGCTATTAAAACCTTGTTAGCCGGCGATGAACACATTCTCGGTGCACAAACGCTAACACGATTCTTTGCGATTCATGTATTCTTCTTACCAGCTGCTTTGCTTGGGTTGCTTGCAGCACACTTTATCATGATTCGTAAACAAGGTATTTCAGGACCGTTGTAAAAAAACAGCGTCTTTGATGATTTCTAAAAGGAGGGGACAATATGCATCGCGGAAAAGGGATGAAATTTGTCGGGGATTCTCGTGTACCTGCTAATCGCAAACCGAATATTCCAAAAGACTATTCCGAGTATCCGGGTAAAACAGAAGCTTTCTGGCCAAACTTTTTATTGAAAGAATGGTTGGTTGGTTCCGTTTTCTTAATTGGTTATTTAATCTTGACTGTTGCACATCCATCACCACTTGAACGCCAAGCGGATCCAACAGATACAGGTTACATTCCACTACCGGACTGGTATTTCTTGTTCTTATATCAATTGTTAAAATATGAATTTGCTTCTGGTCCATATAATGTTATCGGAGCAATCGTTATTCCAGGACTTGCGTTTGGTGCACTAATGCTTGCACCATTCTTGGACAAAGGTCCAGAACGTCGTCCATTTAAACGTCCTTTACCAACGGCATTTATGCTACTTGCATTGGCATCAATGATTTACCTTACTTGGGAATCAGTGGTCAACCATGACTGGGAAGCAGCAAAAGCTCAAGGTGAAATTCGTGAAGAAGCACAATTCGACACAGAAGCGGAAGGGTATAAAATTTACTCTGAAGCATCTTGTATAGGCTGTCACGGTAATGCATTTGAAGGTGGTATCGGTCCATCTTTAGCAGCTACTGATAAAACGGCTGAAGAAATTATGGAAATCGCGAAAAATGGTAAAGGTACAATGCCAGCTGGCTCGTTCAAAGGTACTGAAGAAGAATTAAAAGAGTTAGCTACATTCATTGATGAGTTAACACCATAATTGATTTTAAAAAGAGAGTCAGGAAACTGGCTCTTTTTTTGTACATAAAGGAGTCGTAGGAAGTGCATACTTTACTTACTCAAATTAAATTCATATTATTTCATAAATCATTCATGTGGTTGTTGCTCATCGTAAATATTTTAGGAACTGCTTATGGGTATTACTGGTATGGGTGGCAACTTGCAATAACGGATCCGATTTTCTTGATTTTCGTACCAGATAGTCCCACAGCCAGCTTATTTTTCTCAATTGCTCTATTTGGATGGCTGATTAACCGAAATTTCAAGCTTATTGAAGCTCTCGCTTTGATTACGCTTGTAAAATATGGATTATGGGCAGTAGTAATGAACATTTGGACACAATTTGAAGGGAGTCCAATTGGTGCGGTCGGATGGATGTTGATTGCGAGTCATTTTGCGATGGCCGTACAAGCAGTACTATATATACCTAACTATAAATTCACGTGGAAACATATTTTGATAGCATCGATCTGGACGTTACATAATGATGTTATTGACTATGTCTTTGGACAAATGCCAATCTATCGTAGCTTGAGCGAACATTTTCAGGCAATCGGCTATTTTACATTCTGGTTATCAATCGCTTGTATATTACTTGCGATTAAGGTCACTAAATCGTCACCTCTTCAGCAGCCTAAATAGTTGCTCATTTATTGCAGGGCAGATAAAATAAGTGGTAGATAGAAAATAGGGAGATGATCCATTTGGGTTTTTTGATATATTTTGCCGTATTATTATTGTTACCAATTTACGCGCAATATAAAGTAAAGAGTACGTATAAAAAATACTCAAAAGTACGTTCTACATCTGGGATGACTGGTGCTCAGGTAGCACGTTTAATTTTAGATCAAAACGGTTTACAAGATGTTAAAGTGGTTGAAAGTCGCGGTTACTTGAGCGATCACTACAATCCTATGACGAAAATTGTCGCATTATCTTCGCACAATTATCATGAAGCTTCAGTCGCTGGTACTGCAATTGCTGCCCATGAAGTTGGACATGCGATTCAGCATAAAGA
>NZ_JBFUIO010000079.1:0-11074 GCF_056401835.1 Paenisporosarcina sp. P4_D4
ATCTATTATAATATCTTCGAATTGCTTCGTTTTGTAATGCTCGTTGTATTTGTCTGTTTCTTTTGGTTGGAGATTATTATGTTCAAAATCCGATTATTCTACCATTATTGTTAATAGTTTACCTTGTTTCACTACACCTGGTGATGCCCCTTCTTCAACAGGATCTGGTTGTTTTTTTAGATGCCCATTTTTTTTGCCATTTCCCTTTAATAAACCATTATTGAATTCTTTCTGTTTCTTCGCTTCGGCTTGTTTCACCTGTTTCGCTAATGGATCATCACTTACTTTGTTACTAGAGTCAGATTGACCTTTAACAGCTAAATAATTATGCAATCCCTGTTGTTTTTGTGCTTCTGATGCATTAGCTGGTATTACACCACGTTTCATTAATGCTTTGATTAATTTCTCGTCATTAACAATCGAGAGATCGATAGATCCTGCAAAATGAGATTGAGCAGAATGTGATACTTGTTGATGAAGAGGCGCTTCGGAAATTGGGCTTGCAAAGCCACCGGACATACCGGATAGCAATGTTCCTGCAAACACAACCGATGTAATACTAGATTTCCAAAACTTTTTCAATTCGTAACCCCCTTGAGATAGTTAATCTTTATTAGAATATTTGCAAAAGTGAGTTAAAACAATGAGTTAAAATGCTTGTTTCTTTCTAATAGATTCAGAGTCTTTTATACTATTTTTTTGAATATTCATATTCTTTCTACTTAGATTTTCTCTTCTTTTTTACGAATTATCTTATAGCTCGAGGTTTTCCTCGTTTTTTTGCAGTCATAAAAATAAGGTTAGATCTTAATTAATGATTTGAATTATGTAAACATTTTCGAGGTGTTTTTTTATTCGATTCATTCATCCACATTTCAGATGTATTTTTATCCCCTTTTTATTTTGATTGTAAGTGGAATTAAAGCATCCTTTTTACTCTCTCTTCGTCATGTTAAATAAACTGTCAGAAAACGGGTGGATGGTATGAAAAAGAAGGTGGTCTTAGCTGGAGGAACAGGTTTTATTGGACAATACTTGGAGGGGAAATTCACCGATTTAGGGTATGAAGTGGTGATTATTTCAAGACAGCCTCACCATATTGCGTGGTCCAATCAGACGGGTATTATTAGTGCTTTGAATGGTGCGGAAATGCTGATCAATCTTGCTGGTAAATCCGTTAACTGTCGTTACAATGACAAGAATAAAGAAGAAATCATGAGTTCCCGTACGAAGACGACTCAAATACTTGGAAACGCTCTGTTGGCTTGTGAAACTCCACCGCCATTATGGATCAATTCAAGTACAGCAACGATTTATCGTCATGCAGAAGATCGTCCCATGACGGAAACAAATGGGGAAATTGGCAACGGTTTTTCGGTAGATATAGCCAGAGCGTGGGAGCAATCCCTATTCGATTATCAACTTCCACATACTAGACTAGTGGCTTTACGAATGGCAATTGTACTTGGTGCAGAGGGTGGCGTGATGAAGCCTTACTTCAACTTGGTGCGCTTCGGGCTCGGTGGGGCACAGGGGTCAGGTAATCAAATGTTTAGTTGGATTCATATTGAAGATGTGTACCAGATTATTCTATTCCTTCAGGAAAGAACCGACTTGGAGGGTGTCTTTAATTTGTCTGCTCCACATCCCGTTTCAAATCGTGAATTCATGAAACAATTGCGCAAAGCAATGAATCGAAAGCTTGGATTGCCTTCCCCAAAATGGATGCTCGAAATCGGTGCTATCCTTATACGAACTGAAACAGAACTCATTGTGAAAAGTCGTTGGGTGCTGCCGGAGAGGATCGAGAAAGAAGGGTTTCATTTTACTTTCGAAACAATTGAGAAGGCATTTCATCAAATCATCCTAAAGCAACAATCCATTTCTTAAAACACAAAACCTCCAGAATCAACGATTCTTCTGGAGGTTTTGTGTTTTCGAATTAAGCGTTTTTAACATAGCTTTCAACAAGTCATTCCCCAAGTGCATAAACTGGTTTTAATACCGACTTAGTAAAGGGGAATACTTAGATATGATACATCCGCATACGGAATTACGTTATATAAATGATGAAATGGGTTTTGGGGTATTTGCGACTCAATTTATTCCGAAAGGAACGATTACGTGGGCACTGGACGACCTCGATCAAATACTGGAGCCCGACTATATTCATACGGTTGACGAGTATAGAAGCGAGTTATTGAAAAAATATGCATATCGAAACCAAGAAGGGAAGTACGTTTTATGTTGGGATTTAGGGAGATATGTGAACCACAGTTTTCATGCCAATTGCATGGGGACCGCTTATGAATTCGAGGTAGCCATCAGAGACATTTATCCAGGTGAAGAGTTAACAGACGATTATGGAACTTTGAATATTGATGAACCTTTTGATTGTTTCCCTGAAGACGGGACGGAGCGGACGAGAGTCTACCCAGATGACCTTCTCCGTTACCACGAAGAATGGGATATAGTGGTCAGTGACGCTTTTCAACATTTTAATAAAGTGGAACAACCGCTTCAACCACTCATTCGACCTGAATTCGTCGAGAAAGTAAGAATTGCAACAACAAAGCATTATCTGCCGGATTCAATTAAGTGCCTTTACTATAATCGTCACCAATAATAATGGTAGCGTCTAAATTTAAAAAGCTTTCTAACCATAAAACGATAAAACCTACTCAGGGGTTTTATCGTTTTTTATTATTCTCTAATGAAATAACAAAATACGAATCTCATTTCTAATACATTTACAGTAGAAATTAGGTTTTCGAATTCTTTAGTTCTGCAAAAAATGGTTTACCCCCTTTATTTCAAAAGTTGCACTTAATATGACCAATAATATTGTATGAAATAAAGAAAAATTGAACATGCTTGTGAAGAAAGTTTATKTAGTAATTGGGTTAATTTTCTTGTAACTGACAAAGGGATTACCAAAAAAAGTAAAGTTATAAAAAATAAAAACGAAACAGTAAATGAGGTAGTGTATGGGCTTTTTCGAAAAGAAAATTAATAATAAAATACAACCCAATTCTACTTCAACTAGTCAAAGGACGAATAAAAGTCCAACAGAGGATATAAAACCAAATCTTCAAGAGAATATACAAATAATTAAAGATTCCCTTGGGGAAAGCTCTGATATTATCATTCGAGAAATTAATATTGGAAAAGAAGGATCCATTAAAGCCGCTATCATATATACAGATGGGTTAACTGACACACCCTCATTACAAAACTTCATTTTGGAAACGCTCATGTTGGATACCAAAGGGACGGAATTGCAGGAAAAGATATCTCCTGAACAAAATCTTATTAGCGTATTAAAAGATTTTGCTATGACAGTAGGGGATATAAAAGATTTAACCGATTTCGATGTGCTTTTTACTGGTCTTTTATCGGGAGATACGGTTATTTTAATCGATGGTTATAAGCAAGGTTTAATCATTTCCAACAGACATTGGGTTGATCGGGGAGTAACCGAAGCATCATCTCAGATGGTAGTCAGGGGACCACGCGAAAGTTTCTCCGAAAATTTGCGTGTAAATACAGCCTTAGTTCGCAGGAAAATTAAAGACCCAAATCTTTGGATGGAATCAAAAATTATTGGAAAACGAACGAAAACGAACGTTGCCGTGATGTATATGAACGGCATTGCAAATGACAAAATAGTGAAAGAAGTCTGTTTGCGTTTGGATAAAATAAAAATTGATGCAATTCTTGAAAGTGGAAACATTGAGGAGTTGATTGAGGATGCACCTCTCTCACCTTTTCCAACAGTTTTTAATACAGAACGTCCAGATATAGTTGCTGCGGCACTATTAGAAGGGCGCATAGCTATTTTAGTTGATGGAACACCCTTTGTACTGATTGTTCCAGCATTATTTGTCCAATTTTTTCAAGCTTCCGAGGACTACTATCAACGGTCAGATATTGCGAGTCTTATTCGGCTTCTTCGTTTTTTTGCATTTACAATTGCTTTATTGGCACCAGCATTATTTATTGCAATCACCACTTTTCATCACTCAATGCTACCACCTGCACTCCTTATTAGTTTGACAGCCCAACGGGAAGGCGTCCCATTTCCGGCATTTGTTGAAGCAATAATAATGGAAGTCACCTTTGAACTTTTGCGTGAAGCAGGTATAAGAATGCCCAGAAACATCGGTGCAGCCATGTCTATAGTAGGGGCATTTGTAATTGGAACAGCAGCCGTTGAAGCAGGCATAATTTCTGCTGCGATGGTCATCGTAGTTTCAATAACAGCCATTTCAAGTTTTGTTTCTCCTACTTATGACTTGGCTATCGCTGTTAGGATGTTCCGCTTTGTATTTATGGCAATCGCAGCAGCTTTCGGTTTGTTTGGAATTACGATAGGTTTAATTGCTCTTATTCTACATTTATGCAGTTTACGTTCTTTTGGCATACCATATATGTCTCCATTAGCTCCATTTAATATTTCGGATCAAAAGGACACGCTTATTCGTTTGCCTAAATGGAAAATGTTTACTCGACCTCGCCTAATCAATCAACAAAATATGACTCGTCAACAAGATTCCGCCTCTGCAAAACCACATCCAACAAAAAATGAGGAGTATGAAAGGGAGTAAACGATGAAAAAGTGCATGTTTGTACTCCTGATTCTCAGTCTCTTTCTTACGGGGTGTTGGGACCGGAGGGAATTAAATGAGCTTGGCATTGCATTAGCATTAGGAATCGATAAAGTAGAAGATGAATACCAAGTAACTGCTCAAGTGGTTGTACCTTCTGAAATATCCGCGAAAGCAAGTACTGGGCGTTCACCGGTAATCCTGTTTCAGGCGAGCGGGGAAACGGTATATGAAGCTCTTCGAAAAATAACAAAGAGCTCGCCTCGAAAAATATATCCTGGACATCTTCGAATGCTTGTGATTGGTGAGGATTTAGCTAAAGAAGGTATAGGCGAATCCTTAGAGTTTCTGTCAAGAGATTGGGAACTTCGATCTGATTTTTATGTTGTTATTGCTAAGGATTTGACCGCGGAAGAGGTACTAAATGTCACAACAACTCTTGAAGCCATACCCGCAAATAAAATGTTTAACACGCTTAGAGCGTCAGAAAAAGCCTGGGCCGCAACGCACGCCGTTATATTAGATAAGCTGATAACAGATCTAACAAATGAAGGAAAGGAAGCGGTATTAACGGGAATTCTAGTGACAGGGAACCAAGAAATAGGAACAAGCAAACAGAATGTAGAATCAATTACTCCTGAAGCGCGAATTGTATATGATGAATTAGCTGTGTTTAAAAAAGATAAACTGGTGGGCTGGTTAACTGAACGAGAAAGCAAAGGGTATAATGGCATCGTCAACGAAGTGCAAAATACTGTAACTCCTATATCTTGTCCTGAAGAGGGGAAAGCCACTATAGAGATTATTCAATTCGACTCTAAAGTGAAAGGCAAAATAAACAAAGGAAAGCCCGAAGTGGATGTCAATATTAAAATAAAAGGAAATATTGGGGAAGTAGAATGTCAAATTAATCTTAGTGAACAAAAATCAATTGTTGAGCTAGAGAAAATCACGGAAAAAAGAGTGAAAGAGACCATTAATATGACCATTGAAAGTGTACAAAAACAATATGAATCAGACATATTTGGGTTTGGTGAAGCCATTCATCGATCCAATCCGAAAGAATGGAAAAAGATGAAAGAGCAGTGGAGGGATGAAGGATTTTCTGAGTTGTCAGCGAACGTTAAAGTTGACGTGAAACTTCAGCATACGGGTACAGTAATTAATTCCTACCTAGAAGATGTAAAGGATTAAATAATCATGTTGAAAACTTTAGGAATACTCCTGATTGCGGCTACCATTCTGTGGATTGAAGTTCCACCTCTATTGGAAAAAAAGTTAAAAAAAGAGTTACTTGTGTTTGCTATTCTTCTTGTCATTGCCGTAGGGTTAAGTATTACACTAGGATTTGGAAAATCTATTCCAACTCCACTAGATTTACTCACTTTTGTGTTTAAACCTCTTAATGATGTTATTGCTCTTTTGTTAAAGTGAAAGAACAGTATGGAGCGGAAGGTATGATATGTAATGATGCAAGACGTTAAAATAAATTCGTACCAATTTCTAGTTTTAGTTATTTTTTTTACGATTGGTACGAGTCTCTTAACTGTACCATCAGTATTAGCAGCCGATGCGAAACAAGACGCTTGGATTGCTGCTATAATTGGTACGGGACTCGGGTCATTGGTCATATGGCTATTCATTACTATAGCTCTTTGGTTCCCTCACTTCACCTTTATCCAAATCAATGAAAAAGTATTTGGAAAATGGATAGGTAAAGCCTTTTCTGTTTTTTTTGTACTCACGACTTTTCTTTATACTTCAGAACTTTTGTTTTATTGTGGGACATTCCTAAACATGCATGCGCTGCCAAGTACTCCAATGGTAGTCCTTAATATTCTTATGGCGGGGGTAGTGGTGATGGGAGTCCGTCTTGGATTGGAAACCATCGCTCGTTCTGCAGAAATTTTAATTGCCGTTTTCTTCATCCTTTTTCTCATTTTAGTGGTGTTTATTTCACCTGAAATCAAGTTTGAAAACATACAGCCTGTATTTGAAGTAGGTGCAAAAAAGATCGTTCAATCATCCGTATTTTATTTCGTAATATCTTCAGTTAATGCCGTTACTTTATTAATGATTTTTCCTTCCTTTATTAACAAAATGAAACAAGGTAAAAAATCCTTTTTATTAGGAAACTTAATAGGTGGCATTATCATTATTATTATTACATTTTTGAGTGTTGCTGTATTAGGTCATGAGAATACCGCAAGACAGGCTTATCCTAGCTATGAATTGGCTAAAAGGATAAATGTTGGGGATTTTGTACAGCGAATCGAGGCGTTAATGGCCGCACTTTGGATTATTGCGCTCTACTTTAAGACGGTCCTTTATTTTTACGCTACCGTTTTAGGTATGGCACAAATTCTAAATTTGAAAGATTATCGCCCTTTAACATTACCCTTAGGCATGCTTGCTGTTGTCCTTTCTCTCGTGATTTATCCTAACGTCGTCTACAAACAATATTGGGACAGTACAACGGGTAATACCTTATCATTGTCATACGGACTTTTTTTACCTCTTTTGCTGGTAGTTATATATGGGTTACGAAAAAAGAAATTAAAAAAAGGTGCCAGAAATCCTTAGGAAAAAATTTGCTAAAAGCCAAGTTGGCAATGTATTGCCAACTCAGTGACAGGTATCCGGGAGTCCTATTGGAGCGGAAGGTATGATATGAAATGATGAAGGATGTAAAAATAAATTCGTACCAATTTCTTGTTCTAGTCACCCTATTTACGATTGGTTCGAGCGTCTTGCTTGTACCATCAGGCTTAGCTCAAAATGCGAAGCAAGACGCTTGGATTGCCGCGATATTCGGGATGGGGATTGGGTTACTAGTCATTTGGCTATTTTGCACAATAGGGAAATGGTTTCCAAATCTCACTTTTATTGAAATCAATATTAAACTCTTTGGGAAATGGATAGGGACAATATTTTCTCTTTTATTTGTGTCGCTTTCTTTTCTTTATACCTCTACTCTTCTAGCTCATTCTGGAACTTTTCTAAATATCCATGTGCTGCCAAGTACTCCAATGGTAGCGCTAAATACACTTATGGGAATGATTATCGTGATGGGTGTCCGTCTTGGGTTAGAGACAATCGCTAGGTCGGCCGAAATCTTAATTGTTGTTTTCTTCTTCCTATTTCTCATTTTAGTGGTGTTTATTTCACCAGAAATCAAGTTTGAAAACATACAACCTGTATATGAGGCAGGAACAAAAAAAATTGTTCAATCATCCCTGAATTTAGTGGTTTACTCTTCTGTCAATGCTGTTATTTTGGTAATGATTTTTCCTGCATTTATAAACAAAGCTAGACAAGGAAAAAAATCCTTTTTAATTGGAAACTTAATAGGTGGAATCGTCACCATCATCATTACATTTTTGTGTGTTGCGGTATTAGGTGCCGAGAATACTACAAGACAGTTATATCCTGGCTATGAATTGGCTAAAAGGATAAATATCGGGGATTTTGTACAGCGTATCGAGGCGTTAATGGCCGCCTTTTGGATTATTGCGCTCTACTTTAAGGCGACCCTTTATTTTTACGCTTCCGTTTTAGGGATTGCACAAATTTTAAATTTAAAAGATTATCGTCCCTTAACTATACCGTTAGGCATGATTGCCATTGCCCTTTCTCTTATGGTTTATCCAAGCGTTATCTACCAAAAAAATTGGGACAGTACAACGCTTGTTTCATATTCATTATCAATAGGATTATTTTTACCTCTTTTGTTAGTAGTTATGTATGCGTTACGCAAAAACCAATTAAAAAAAGAAGCTGAACATCATTAATATTGTTAAAGCTCATTCGACAATGCATGATCTACTCAGTAACTGAAACCTGAGAACTCTTGAACAGGAATTTTAGTATGATGCATTTGGGTGTGAGTAAAAAGTAAATGGAATAACTTGTGAATAATTTTATATATGGTCCACTAAACACCCATCTTCTGTTTTCGAAGATGGGTGTTTGCAATCGACTATGTTCGTGATCTTCCCCTCAAGAGTGTGAATCGTTATCATATCGAACTGGAAAATGACGAAACCTTTTTTAAATGACACACCAGTAAAGTTATAAATTTAAAAAATCGAACTCCTTTAATTTATGGAGTTCGCTTTTATTCATGTATGCAATCAAGTTAAATCTCGATAATGATAGGTAGAATCATCGGCTTTCTTTTCGTTTTTGCAAATAAAAACTTCCCTAAGGTAGCTTTAATGCTTTGCTTCAGTACGTTACGCTGACGTCCATTCGCTGATTCAGTTGTTTGGATGGTAGTCAACACTAACCGATCCACTTCCTTCATCAGTTCTTCAGCATCACGTGCATAGACGAAGCCACGGGAAATGGTATCAGGTCCGGAAATAATTTGACCATCGGACTTACTGAGAGTAATGACGATGACGATCATCCCGTCTTCAGATAGAAGCTTGCGATCCCGCAACACAATGTTTCCTACATCCCCAATCCCTAATCCGTCGACAAAAATGTTGCCGGAAGGGACCTTTCGCGTTTGGCGTGCAAGGGAGTTGTTTACGTCGACAACGTCTCCATTGCTGATGATGAAGACATTTTCTCTTTCCACACCAACTGATTCGGCTAATAACCGATGCTTATGTAGCATTCTGAGCTCTCCGTGAACTGGGATAAAATATTTCGGTTTCATCAACGTCAGCATCAGTTTCAATTCTTCTTGGCAGGCATGTCCGGAAACATGCATCCCTGTAGCACTACCAGAACCATAAATGACTTTTGCTCTTAACCGATACAAATTATCGATAACTCGTGAAACATTCCTTTCATTTCCAGGGATAGGTGACGAAGCGAAAATCACAGTATCTTCAGGCAGGATTTCTACTTGACGATAGTTGGAGCTTGCTAAGCGCGATAAAGCCGCCATGGGTTCCCCTTGGCTTCCTGTACAAAGAATAGCTACGTTTTCTGGAGCCATTCGCTTGATATCATGCGGGTCAATAATCATGCCCTCGGGAACATTTAAATAACCCTGCTCCATGGCAACAGAAACCACATTCACCATACTGCGTCCGAGTAGGACAAGTTTTCGGTTTGTTTTTTGGGCGGCATCCACGACTTGTTGAACTCGATGAACATTGGATGCAAATGTTGAAATAAATACTTTCCTGTTTGCTTTGCGGAAGGCATCTTCAATGTGTCCGCCAACTAAAGATTCTGATGGAGTAAATCCGGGACGTTCCGCATTTGTACTTTCTGATAATAATACAAGAACACCATTCTTGCCGATTTCAGCCATTTCATGAATGTCCGCATATTCATTATTCACTGGAGTTAAATCGAATTTAAAGTCCCCGGTATGAACAACCGTACCCTCAGGTGTGTGAAAGGCAATTCCTAAACAATCTGGGATGCTGTGGTTTGTTTTAAAGAAAGTACATGTAATGGCATTGAAGTTGATTTTTGACTTGGAATTAATCAAATTCATTTCAGTTTGCCGTAATAGTCCATGTTCTTTCAACTTGATTTCAATTAATCCCAACGTCATTCTTGTGGCATAAATCGGCATGTTCAATTGTTTTAATAAGTATGGGATGCCCCCAATATGATCTTCATGACCATGCGTGACGATTAAAGCACGAACCTTTTCCTTGTTTTCCTGTAAATAGGAAATATCTTGAATGATTAAATCTATGCCAAGTAAGCTTTCATCTGGAAATTTAGATCCGCAGTCGATGACTACGATATCGTTCTCAACTTGCAGGACATACATGTTTTTTCCGATTTCATTTACGCCGCCAAGGGCGAAAATGGATAATGAGTTTTCTATCGTTTCCAAATTAAATATCCTCCTATTTTAAATCGCTATAAGAAGTATTCCCACGTGCCTTTCTTTTTATGAGGATTAGGGAAAAGTTTCTGTATCAAAAAAGGGCAACGAATATCATATACGTTAGCGACTGAAATCAACGCACCATTGGATGTACAGAGTGAAAACAAAATGAAACGAACCACCTTTTACACGAATAAAAGGTGGTTCGTTTGATTAATGCTGTTTATTTTCTGGCTGCTTGATAATGGATTTCCCTTCATTTTCCACATGGTACTCTCTTTCGATTTCCTCATTCAATGTTTCATCTTCAAACTTATTATCAAGAAAAACTTGAACGCCGTTTACACTGACAATCGTATTGGCAGGGTCAGAAAAAATCTCTTTTTCACGATTATTGCTCATCGGTATTCACTCCAATTGGGTTTCGCTCTTTTGTTTCTATTCCCTTTCGGCGTTTGTGACATCGAATTTTTATTGCTGCTTGATGAATTATGGTTGTCTCTCCCCATATAAGAAAGTATGGCTTAAAAAGGGGATTTTGATGTAACTGAAAAATACCCTATTAATCTTTTATTAACGCTACGCGATAGGGAAACAACTTAGCCTCCATTATGCCTTCTTTCATTGCGGGGTCGTTTTTTCACCTGTTTTTTGTAATTGC
>NZ_JBFUIO010000080.1:0-10955 GCF_056401835.1 Paenisporosarcina sp. P4_D4
CTCTTATCAGTGGGATGAGCTTTGCTCATTACATAGCCACTTTTCTCAAGATAAACCACCATTTTACTCACAGCTTGCTTTGTAATTCCTAAATATTCGGCTAGTTCTATACCTGTTGTTCCATTTGGAGTGATGCATTTAAACATAAAACCATGTACAGGTCTAATATCTCCAAATCCCAATTCACTCAATCTGTCATGTAATTCATTTATTGATGTACTAAAGGATAATGATAATAGTGATGTAAGATCCAATTCACTAAATACTTCATGATTCATACATAAAACCTCCTTAAATAAAGTCAATTAGGTTGACTTTATTTGAAACCCATTGTACTATACACCATGTAGTCAATCAAGTTGACCATAATTCAATTATAAAAGAAATAGGATTCACCGAAACAAAATTAATACATTACGGAGGGTTCTCATGGCTAACATCGTTAAAATTAGAGGAAGTGTATTTGCACCGTATGCTTGGTTGGAACCTATTAAAGATCCTGCAACAGAAAAGATATTCGAATACACTGGTGATGCACGTGAATTTACACCAAACGCTGTAAACACTACACGGTCAAGATTAGAGCAAGAAGTGATTATTGATTTTTATAAAAAAGAAATTTTCACATATACCAATGCTTGTATCGTAACTGTAAAAGTTACAAATCCAGATGGTTCTATTGATTATAAAAAAGGAAAAACAAGTACAGAAAATATTGTATGTACTAATGTTGTGTGGGGCACTGATGAAGTTTCTTTTGAAATGAGGGCAAGTGCAAGCAATCCTTTAAATGCAGCAGCACCTGCGGCTGATTATTTATTAACTATACAGGTTAACAAGAGTGGTGTTGCACAAATTGAAGGTGCACATGATGGGTTCCCCTGCTATGAATTTTATAAACAAACAGATTTTGGTCCATTTGAATTAATATATACACATGATTTCAGAAAAACTGGTGACACTCCAGCAGCGCTAGCTGGGGAAATGGAATACAGTTTTAAAACGACAATCTAGATATAAATACTAAGTAGAAGTTTACAAGCAGCAAATATTAAAGGAAAAGCAATAATATATACGAAAGAAATTGCGATCTGTTTTGCTCAATGGCTCAATATTATTATCCAAAATAAAATTAAAAATCATAGAGGTGTGTCTCATGACTAATATCGTTAAAGTTAGAGCAAGTGTATTTATTMCAATGTCTTGGACTGAACCTAAGAAGGATACTCAAACAGGAAACGTGATTCAATTCGAAGGTGACTCACGTGAATTTACACCATATGCTGTAAACACTATGCGTTCCAGAATTGAACAAGAAGTAGTAGTAGATTTTTATAAAAAAGAAATCTTCACATATGCGAATACTGGCATGACAACAGAAAGAATCACAACTCCTGATGGTTCCGTTAATATAAGAACAGGAAAAGCTAGTACAGAAGGTATTTTGTGCATTGATGTTGTATGGGGGGCAGATGACGTCAAATTTCAAATGAGTGCTAGTGCTAGCAACCCATTAAATGTTTATGCACCTCCCGTTGATTATCTATTAACTGTACATGTCAAAAAAGATGGTACTGTCGATATTCAAGGTGCACATGACGGATTCCCTTGTTATGAATTTTATAAGCAAATAAACTATGGTCCGTTTGAAAAGATTCATACACATGACTTCAGAGAAACTGGTGATACAGCTGAAGCTTTAGGTGGAGACATGGAATATAGTTTTAAAAAGATATTGTAAAGACAATAGGATTCCCTTTTTAGTGAATAAATATATAACAACATAAGAGTGAGCAACAGGAGGAAAAGAGAATGACAACAGTTTTATTTGTAAAAGCAAACGATCGCCCAGCAAACCAAGCAGTTAGTGTGAAATTATATGAGGCTTTTTTAGCAAGCTACAAAGAATCACATCCAAATAATACAGTGATAGAGCTTGATTTATTCAAGGAAGAATTGCCATATGTAGGTGTAGATATGATTAACGGTACATTTAAGGCAAGTAGAGGACTTGATTTAACAGCAGAAGAAGCAAGAGCAGTAGCTGTTGCTGATAAATATTTAGATCCATTCCTTGCAGCTGATAAAGTTGTATTTGGTTTCCCTTTATGGAATTTAACTATCCCAGCTGTACTACACACATATATTGATTACTTAAACCGTGCGGGCAAAACATTTAAATATACGCCAGAAGGTCCAGTAGGTCTTATTGGAAATAAAAAAATAGCATTATTAAACGCAAGTGGCGGTGTATATTCTGAAGGACCAAAAGCTGAAGTAGAAATGGCTGTTAAATATGTAGCAAGTATGATGAACTTCTTCGGTGTAAAAGATATGGAGAAAGTAGTGATTGRAGGTCACAGCCAATTTCCTGATAAAGCAGAAGAAATTATTGCTGCTGGGCTTGAAAAGGCTGTTAAAGTAGCAAGTACATTCTAATTAACAAAATGCTTGTCACCCTGTATGGCAGTACCAACACTTTTATAGTGGTGGTACTGCTTTTTTTTATTCACTTATCTCATTACTTCTGGGCAATGATTGGAATTGCTATATTTGATACTATGCAACTTAAGGAGGAAGTAACGCCCTTTTCCTTTTTGAGCTGACGGGGCGGGAGGAGGATTATATGCTAAAAATAATTTTATTTTTTCTCGTAGTCATTTCAATCTATGCTATTTCGATTTGGCAATATATAAATCCAACAAAGACTATTCGTTTATGGCATCAACTAGCATATATAGAGGAACCTAAAGCAGATGAGGCATTTGTAAGGAGTTGCATTATAACAAGAGGTATTTTCTTCACGTTGTCATTTATCGTAATAATTGTTATGACATTGGTAATATAAAATAGGAGCGATTGCACAACAAGAGCAGCAGTAGCTTCTTTCACTAACGGGGCAGGTTTGTTGAAGAAGCGTAGTATGATTGAACTGTGCGACACATTTTGGTCGTACTATGCCATAAACTAACCTCTTTGCAATCTCAAACAATTTCTATTTTCAATAGACTAGATATAAATTACTTTTAATTTATCCAACCTAGCCATATAATTAAGAAATTAATTGTAAAGGAGGTTGAAAAAATGAAACCTAATCCTTTGCACCAATGGGAAAAAAATCATAATAAACGAGTATTAGAATTCCATAAAAATCACGCATTAGAAATAGAGCGTGGAGAGAATGGAAACGGGTTGTTAGCTAAATGGGAAAGATTTGTCTACAACAAGGGAAAAGCTCTTTTTAAAGCTGTCAAATAAACTTTTATAAATTAACTGTTCCTTTTGGGACAGTTCTTTTTTTTCATTATTGTTGTATGAATTGTTACGCATTTATGTCAACACTTCAATAAGTCTAGTTCAACTAACGGGGCTTTAGTTGAATAAGAAAAAAAAGCTAACGTCTTAGAAAAGACGTTAGCTTTCAGTATTTACAGATATGGAAGCCGGCTTTCCAGAACATCACTTGGCTTCAGCAATAAATCTATTTATTTTTCCGATTAATTTTAATCGAGCTGAATTCCGTCGGTATATATATTTTATTCTGGAGTATAACATGGCCAATCGAATCATATAAACTCTCAATTAATAGTGTAAATAAATCATTGTTTGAATGGAGTTGATGGCTCGCAGAGGAAAGTACGGATTTTGTAAACTTGACTTCTATTGTCGAAGAATGCGCATATTCATAAATTCGTTCTTCAAGCAATTTGAGAATACATTCTTTATCATTAAGACTTACTTGAAATTGGGAAGCGATTTCACTTGGCAGCGCGGAAAAGGTGTGCGCAACAATTTTATTTTTGCTTTTGTACCATCTGCTAAATCCAATAACCACTGCCGAGTTAATACCGAACAGCTTTTTTGTATATTCATAATCGTTGACAAATTCAAGGCGAAAGTCGGAATCAATGTCGTCAATAGCTTCCGTACAACAATTAGAAACTGTATCTCCTATTTTTTCTAATCCAATACTTCGTAATTTTGTATTATCTTTTATAAAGTTTCCTTGTCCATGGATCGTCTCGATATAGCCATCTTCTTGGAGTAAGCTTAAGGCTTGGCGTAAAGTCATCCTGCTAACATTCATCATTTTGGAAAGTTCCAATTCCGCAGGCAATTTACTTCCCACCGGATAAACTCCCGCATTAATTAGTTTTAGTATTTTATCATAAGAATCCACATATAGATGGGACTTGTTTTTAATCGGCATTAAAATACTCCTCCTCAATAAACATTATATCCCTTTAATTAGGGATGCGACACCTCAACATTGGGATGATGAAATACAACTTAATCCAGTTTAAATTGCAGAAAAATATGGAAAATAACTTTTTTATTCAGTATGTCAAATTTCTGAGTAAATGTCATTTTCTATGCAGTCCGAGACCCTATACAAGGGGGCTTGGACTGAAAGATTTTTATGTTTCTGAGATTGTTTTTGGTTCCAAGCCTCCACGGATGGCTTGAGGTGGGTTTGCGTGGCTGCGCAGAACTCGCCTTTTTTGTTTCCTTTATGCGTTGTACCTTTTCGGTTTCTTTTACTTTCCAAGGCTTGACCTTGATGTCAGAGAATAAGATCGTCCTCTAGTACGGTCATTTTAGCGCTAAACTGAAACGAATGCTGATGTGATACTGGGTTGTGTACAAATCGACAACATGTTCCTTAATTTTATCCTCCTAAGCATGAAAGGGCTTTCTGCCTCTGTTCTGATGCTCGATTCCCGAAGACCTCTTGCATGTGTTTTTTCTTCAACAGAATAACTTGCCGGGAGTTATCCCAACAAAGCTGCCGCATCCACATTTGTCATAAGCCCATCTAAGACTTTTTCCACAACAAGTACTTTCTTCATCTCTGCGTTAGTCAATGTGATTGTCCCCTGTTCCATAGTGACAGTATCACAGAACCACAACACACACTTTTTTAAATCAGTATTGACTTAACCGGTTTACTGAAATACAATTACAATGAATTTATTAGACAACTATATATACCACGTACCATAGTTGTCTATTATTATCCTTAGCGTATGATGGCATTCATTAAAAAGGAGGCATCGAATTCCTCAAAATTTAATTGCGATTCTCTGTAAGCGAATACATTTTGCCGCACACAAGAGACCCAAAATCGCTCCGTTGTAACCGATGATCTTGGCGGATTGGTCCATTAGATCCGGCAGCAGTTCTAAGGAGTGGTGGAATCATAAGAGCCAATATGACATTCTTTACTCGATGTGATAGAGGATTTATTTGTTCAAGAATCCCCCAATCTTTTATTTTTTTGTGCTTTGGCGGAGTGTATATAGATTTACCAGTTTATTTATTCGACTATATGTAAGCGATTACATGAACCTCATGTAAGATTCTTAATACATACAATCTCGCCAAAACTTGAATAGGGAGGTGGTGTCTATAAGAAGCGCTGATTGAGGTAAAGAAAGAAGTAAGTAGGTGTTCCGCTATTTATAAAAGTTTTGCTAACTCTTATCTACAAAGCCAAGTTAAACACATTAAGGGGATAGAAAAATGAAAAAATTAATGACCATGACCATGATTCTGATATCAGTCCTTGTGATATCAATCTTCTGTACAGGATGTGAAAGTACAAGCAAAAAGGAGAGCAATCAACCCATAAAGGAACAGTCCGTTTCGATCCCTAATGGAAGCCATAATGTTCCCGGTATATTGGTAAGCCCGTCAGTAGCAACAAAGGATAAACCAGCTCCTGTGGTATTGCTGTTGCATGGTACGGGTGGTAATAAAAATGAACTTGGAGATATCTATAAACAACTTGCTGCTCAATTGGCATCAAAAGGATATGCATCTTTGCGGATTGACTTTGCAGGAGGCGGGGATAGTTCCCAACCCTATGTTGAGAATAATTTCGATGATTCAGTCGCGGATGCTCTGAAATCGGTCGAATTCCTCGCTAATTATACGGGAATAGATAATAATCGAATCGGTGTGTTGGGTTACAGCCAAGGAGGACGAATAGCGCAAGTAGTAGCAGCCCGGGAACCAAAAGTAAAAGCACTTGCAACCTGGTCATCCGCGCCGTCAAACGGTGCAAAAGACTTAGAGATTTTGTTCGAATATGCCGAAGAAGCCTATGCGAAAGGTTCGGCTATAGTGACGATGCCATGGGGTACTCAATTAGAATTTGGTAAAAAATTTTTTACAGCGATGGAAAATTCTCGTGCTCTTGATGAGGTTGCCAAATATAAAGGCCCATTGCTCGCAATTGGAGGTTCGGAAGATCCTGTCGTTTCACCGCTATTGGCAAGGGAATTGGTACAACATGCTGGAAGTACCGATGCGACTCTGCGTATTATTGATGGTGCAGATCATGGTTTCAAAATATTCGCTGATAACAAATTAAATCCTGATCAATCCATTGCAGAAGAACTTTTAAAGATAACAACGGAATGGTTTGCTGAAAAACTGTAACTATCATGAAAAAATAGTTGGACAGGACTCTATTCCTGCCCAACTATTTTTTGTTGTTATTTAGTAAGTGTAAAAACTTTTAATTTCCTGCACAGAAGCAAACAAATGCCAAGGCAACGTCTTGGCATTTGTTATTTTTTATTGATAAAGATATCCGCTATTTCTAGGACTTTATTAGTTTGGCAGTTTTTTAAATAATGATTAAACAATTCTTTTTCATACTTTTTTACTAGATATATATAACCTTGCATACGAAAGAAAGGTAAAGCTTTTTCACTTAAATAGGTGTAATACTGTTCATATTGGTTCTCTAAAAGATAAATCACAAGCGTGAAAAGAAATGTATATAAAGGATGTTTAAGTTCTATTGATATTTCTAATCCATCTTGTGCAAGCTCTAATAATTCACCTTTAGATAGTAGATCTTCTTCTAAGGAAATACGGATATAACCGTTCAGCCGAAAGAACAAGTTACCGGTAAGTACAGTACACATTACTTCAATGAATTAGGAATTGCATCTACCGTTAACACGTTGAAAAATACTACGAAATCTAAAAATTCGGCCGCTCTTAGCTGGATTGCCGCTGTCAATGCAACTGAAGTGAAAATTGAGCAATCGAGCGATAATGGCGTTACATGGAGCGCTGCGACAACAGAACAACCGGTTATAGCAGGTTCAAACAGTGCAGTGGTTACAGGATTGTTTGAAAATACTTTCTACTATTTTAGAGTAAAAGTAGTAGGCGGCATGAACGATGGTATACCTAACGTTGTTAAGGTAATAACAGCAGACCCATTACTACCTGCTAAAAAGAACAACAATTAAAACCGCAATCATGAATGTGAAAAGCCGTTCACAGGCAGTCAATTATGCCGTTCGAAATCAACTTGTTCCATTTTCTTAATTAAAAATCACTTATAAAAATATGTCCTGTCCCTTATTATATCACTCTTGGTATAGTACTTTTGTTTTATGCAGGTATAGAACCAATAACAGCAAGAGTTACATCCTAAGTTCAATTTTCAGAAAAGTAGAAATATGGGATGATAAGGGTAAGTGGAATAAATATAAACTCAAAAAGGAGAGACGTAAATGAAAAAAAGTAAATTGAAAGCATTTAAAGTCATGTCTACTGCAGCTGTCACATCTTTACTTCTAACATCTTTAACAGCTTTTGCAGAAACGAATGACACTTCAACCAAGTTTCAACCATTGGAAGATATAGTGGAGCAAGAAAGTAAGGATCTTTATAGTGAAGCTGTAACTAAAGAAGGTTTAATTAAAGCGTATAGCCCGAATGAAGTGGTCCGCCTAATCGTTGAAGTTGAACAGCTAACTGATGTGGAGCAATCATCAAAAAATAAAAAGTCAATGATGAAGCAAAAGCAAGACAAAGTGATTGATGCAATCACTAAAACGAAAAATTCAAAAGTAAATTCCGCTACTAAAGTGAAACATCGTTATTTTGAAGGTTTTAACGGATTCAGTTTAGAAACTGAGTTTCAGAATTTGAAAGAAATCGAGTCTATTCAAGGAGTTACGAATGTACATATTGCTAAAACATTCCATGAAACGATGGCAGCTAGTAAAGAATTGGTACAAGCTCAAAAAGTTTGGGAACAATATGGCTATAAAGGTGAAGGATTAGTTGTAGCGGTCGTAGATTCTGGGATTGATCATACACACAAAGATATGAAACTATCTGATAATGCAAAAGCGAAAGAAAAATGGACTCAAGATAAAATGAATCAAAAAATGGCAGATACAGATGTAAACGAAATTTGGTATTCAGATAAAGTCCCGACAGGTTATGATTGGGCAGACAATGATACAAATGTCATCCCTGGATTAAATGGTAGTCCGCATGGAACACACGTTGCTGGAACAGTTGGAGCTAATGGGGACGAAGCAACTGGTGGGGTCGCTGGTATTGCTCCAGGTGTTCAACTATTAGCAGAAAAGGTATTCTCGGATATGGGCGGCGGAGCCTATGAGGATGATATTATCGCAGGAATCGAGCATGCCGTTACAATGGGTGCAGATGTTATCAACATGAGCTTAGGTGTTGATGCAGGCTATGTTAGTGAAGAAGATGATCCGACTCAAAAAGCCATTCGAGTTGCGACAGAGCGTGGAACACTAGTTGTAGTGGCAGCTGGTAATTCCGCTCATAGTACGAAAAATAATTTATTTCTTGACTCTGCTTCAAAGCCATATGCAGAAAATCCTGATATTGGGACAGTTGGTGCACCGGGTGTAGGTCCATATGCTTTATCGGTAGCATCCTATGAAAATACAAAATTGCATTTAAATACTTTAGCAGATACAGATGGTTTTAAGCTTCCTTTCCAAGATCAAACGATGTTTCCTGCAAAATATAATTTTAAACTTTCAAGATTTTTAAATCCGAATCAAGAGTATGAAATGGTGTATGCAAACGAAGGACGAAGCAAAGCTGATTTTCCCGCCAATAAAACTGGCTACATTGCAGTAATAAAATTATTAAATCAATATACTTCTTATTMTAGTATTCAATTTAACGCAGAAAGGTATGGAGCAAAAGCGGTTATCATAATACCAGCTGATAATATGGCGACTGATTATCCTTATCTAAGATTAACTGAAAATTCCATTCCAACTGCTACAACAGGTAAGGCTCCAGGCCAAGAACTATTAAATAAACTAAAAAGTGGTCAAACCGTCAAGATGAAATTAGACGGGGAAACTTGGATAGATAATGCAAAAAAAGACAACATGTCCAGTTTTTCATCCTATGGTTCTCCAAGTACATTAGATTTTAAACCAGAGATTTCGGCTCCTGGTGGAAATATTTATTCAACTGTTCCAGGAAATGATTATGAAAACATGAGCGGTACATCAATGGCAGCACCTCATGTTGCAGGCGGTTCAGCATTGTTATTGCAGGCACTTTATCAAAAAGGATTAACCCATTCAGAAGATACGGTGTTAAAAGCAAAGCTTGCTTTAATGAATACAGCTAATGTTCTCATGGATCCAAAAACAAACGGTGAAGTTCCATATTCACCACGCTTACAAGGATCTGGTTTAATGAAAATTCAAAATGCCATTAACACACCTGTCATTGTGACAAGTCGAAACACGCCTTTAGAACAAGCTGGAGCAGTTGCTTTAAAGGAAATTGGACAAACTACAAGCTTTAAATTAAACGTGGAAGCATTCGAAACTCCTAAGGGAAAAAATAATAGTGAGGATATCGAATACCAAGTTTTTGTAGATGTTTTAAAGGATCAGACGGAAGTGAAAGAATATGATTTAGACACTGATGGTGACTTGGATTCCAAGGAGTATCTAACTTTAAAAAGTGAACGAATCAATGGAGCAACCGTCACTGTCAATGATAAAAAAGTGACAGTAACAGAAGGCGCACTTCTTAAAATTAAACCTGGTCAAACAAAACAGCTGACAGTTAATGTGAATTTACCAGATTCCTTAAAGAAAAATAGTTTTGTAGAAGGATTTGTTCGTCTAGTTCCGGTTACCAAGGACCAAGATAAAGCCGTGCCTTTATCCGTTCCTTATATGGGCTTCTATGGAAATTGGGATGAACCACTAAATATCGATCCTCCTGCATGGGAAAAAGATGCATTTTTAGGTTATACTGCACTTTGGGATGGAACATCAGAACGTTATCCAAAGGGATATGATCCTAGTACAGGAACGTTTGATCTTAACAAAATTGCCATCTCGCCAAACTACCATCTAAATGGTATCTATTCTTCATTTACGGCTTTACRTAATCTACAAAAAACAGAAATGTTTGTTGAAGATCAATCAGGAAATATCGTTAAATATTTAGGTGACTTCAGTGAATATACAGGGACACCATGGAAATTCAGAAAAAATATCATGTCATTTGGGGACACTTATTACAATGAACTCTATCCTTGGGATATGACAGATGAATCTGGACGATTTGTACAAGATGGAAATTATCAATATGTGATTAAATCGACATTAGACTTTCCAGGTGCAAAACCACAGGAAGTTATAATGCCTGTGAAAGTAGATTCGACACTACCTAAAGTTACAGACATTACTGTAACTCCAAAGGCTGGAAAATACGAAATTTCCTGGAAAGGCACAGATAATGAAAACGGAAGTGGATATGTTGCTGCAATGGTTTGGGTGAACGGAAATTATTATCTACCAGGAAAAGAGTCRACATTACTATTAAACTACGAACCGAAAAATATTGTAGTAATTGGAGCAGACAACGCGTTTAACCACTCTTACACCGTTTGGGGAGATCAAAGTCCACAATATATGAGTGAATGGATGGTCCTTTCCAATTCTAGTGTATGGCCGACTAAAAATTTAAACAATAACACTCCAACTGAGCTAGATTACTTTGCCCAAAACAGATCGGACTGGACGTTTTATGTTAAAGATACAAATGGTAATATAGTCGATACGTTTGAAGTTAAAAATGAAAAAGAAGTTCATAGAAAATGGGTACCTAAACCGGAT
>NZ_JBFUIO010000081.1:0-10628 GCF_056401835.1 Paenisporosarcina sp. P4_D4
TCTCTTTGTAAAGTTCATATTGTTCTTTTAAGTGATATGGCATTTCTACGTTTGGATCATACATAATTTCCATTAGATCCGTCACTTTTTGTTTCGGAGCAGCATCAGCTGTTTTAATGGCATCTTTGATTTCTTCTTTAGCTTGTTCGATCACTTCATTTTCTTTTTCTTCATTCCAAAGATCTTTTGCTTCTAAATAAGCACGGAATCGAACTAATGGATCTTTCTTTTCCCACTCTGAATCCGTATCAGATGTACGGTAACGTGTCGGGTCATCCCCAGCCATCGTATGTGGTCCATAACGGTAACATAATGTTTCAATTAATGTTGGGCCTTCACCATTAACTGCACGTTCACGAGCGTCGCGTGTTGCAACATAAACTGCCAATGGATCCATTCCATCAACTAGGATACTTGGAATACCTGCTGCAATCCCTTTTTGAGCGATTGTTTTAGCAGCAGTTTGCAATTCACGTGGAGTTGAGATTGCATATTGGTTATTTTGAACAATGAATATAGCTGGAGAGCGGAAAGCACCTGCAAAGTTAATACCTTCGTAGAAGTCACCTTGCGAAGAACCACCGTCACCTGTATAAGTCACAGCAACTGATTTTTTCCCGCGTTTTTGCATACCAAGAGCAACACCTGCAGCTTGGATGATTTGAGCACCAATAATGATTTGTGGTGGGAATACTTTCACGTTTTCAGGAATCTGATTCCCCATGAAGTGTCCTCTTGAGAATAGGAATGCTTGTGAAAGTGGCAATCCGTGCCAGATCATTTGAGGTACATCGCGGTACCCTGGTAGGATGAAATCTTCTTTTTCAAGAGCATAATGAGAAGCTAATTGAGAAGCTTCTTGCCCAGCTGTTGGTGCATAGAAACCTAAACGCCCTTGTCTGTTTAAAGAAATAGAACGTTGGTCAAGAATACGTGTATACACCATGCGGCGCATTAACTCGACTAATTCATCATTTGATAAATTTGGATCTGCGTCTTTGTTAACAATTTCGCCTTCTTCATTCAAAATCTGAAACATTTCAAATTTTTCTTCGATCGCTTGAAGTGTTTCTACTGGTCCTAATTGCTTGGCATTTTTTGCAGCCATGTTAACACCTCTCCTTAAGTAACTGTATTAAAGCAAGTATAAAAATTGAGTGATACAATGTTCATTCTTTCCTAGTATACTCAACTTTATTTTCGTGGTCAATCATTGGAAACTCTAGTGAAATATGAACTTACCAATGACGGACTATTCACATTCCTTAAATCTGTACTAGTACAAATGAAACTCTGTATTATAAAACTAAATCGACTGTAAACGTTCTACAACGCACAAAAAAACGACCTCAGCTCGAGGTCGTTTTTTAACTGTATACTAATGAAAAAGCGTATGYAAGAAAATGTTGATTTCCATTGCGGCGGACGCGTTTCGCGGGCACGGCTTCAGTCTCCTCGTCACTAGAAAAACCGGTGCTCCTRCATCGCTTCGCTAGCTTCGTCGCAAACGAATAGTGCAAACTTACATTTGCACTATTCGTTTCCTGCGGGGCCTTCAGCTCGTGCTGTTCCCGCTGAAGTCGCCGCCTCCACTCCAATCAACGGATTTCGCTTCTGTTTGCATATCTCTTCATATTATTTCATTAGTAAGATGATGGTCGGCTATTTCTGAAGACTCCTGCGGAAAAACGAAATAAGTTAGACCCCACAGGTTCAGCTGTCATAGACAGCTGAGCCGAGGAGGCTAGCGTTTCGTCCGCGGAAAGCGAAAGATATAGCCGACCACAATCTCTTTCGTTAGAGTGCAAAAAATAAGAACTCAATTTTTATACTTTTATATTAATTATTATTCTTTTGTCAAAAAGCTGAAACGACCTCAGCTCGAGGTCGTTTTACTTTTCTTCTTGTAACGAGTCATATACAGACTCTTTCTGATCATTTATTTTTTTGGTTGCATCATTGAAAGCATTAATCGCTGATTGAACAAGTTCGTTTTGCACATTGACTTTCGTTACATGTTCCTGAAGTTCTTCTTGTTGAGTTTCTTCATTCGCTAGCATTTCATATAAATCACTTTGTAAGTCAGTTAATTTTTGATATTCATCACTTACGACATCATGTGCTTCATATCGCGCATCCATTGTAGCTTGTAATTCAGATACCGAAGATTTGATTTGATCTTCTTTTGCCTCTTCTACTATTTTATCTAATGAAGAAAGTGATTCTTGGGCGCCTTTAATCGAATCATTCTCTTCTTTTAATAGAGTTAATCTTTCAGTTAATGATAATTTCATCTCTTCAACTTTTGCACCGACTTTTTCTTTCTGTTCTTGAGTAAGTTCCATCGTTTGGTTAAAAGTCAGTTGTTCTTTCTTTTCTAATTCAGCCAATTTTGCTTGTGCGTCACGATATCCTTGTTCTTCTTCATATATTTTAGTTAATGAATCGGATAATTGCTGCTCAACAGATGTTCCTATTGAACATGCAGAGAGTAATAGTGAAGTAGACAAAACGGTACCAATTACAATTTTTTTCATTTCATAACCTCCCAAATCTTTTTTTACTATAGACCTTCAAGTGAAAAATTTCAACTTCACTAAATTCGTCATTTTCGTTTGCACAAGGGCTAACCTTCGCTATACTAATTAAAGACTGAAAGTAGGAAAGGAAGACCACGATGTTTGTAATGAAAGATATTATCCGCGAAGGACATCCAACTTTGCGAAAAAAAGCGCAGGAAGTAGATTTCCCTCTATGCACTGAAGATGCCAAATTGGCACAGGACTTATTGGACTATGTGAAAAACAGTCAAGATTCGGAAATGGTGGGACGATATGACTTGCGTCCTGGAATCGGAATAGCTGCACCCCAAGTCAATGTATCAAAGCGTATGTTTGCACTTCACTTACCGGACGATGAATTAAGTCTAGTTGCCATAAATCCAAAAATAATCAGTCACTCAGTTGAAAAAACGTATATTACTGTTGGAGAAGGTTGTTTATCTGTTGACCGTGCAATAGAAGGTTATGTTCCTAGATATGCACGCATAACCGCCAAAGGTATTTATCCAGATGGAAAAGAATTCAAACTGCGTTTAAAAGGTTTACCAGCAATCGCTTTTCAACACGAGTTGGATCACTTGAACGGGATTATGTTTTTCGATCACATCAACAAGAAAAACCCTTTTGAAGAAATCCCTGATGCCGTTCCTTATGAACGAAAATAATAAAGGTTCCCAAAAATTTTGGGAACCTTTTTGCTGTTTATTTGAATTAAATAAGCTTTAAATATCTCATGGCATTTACTAAACCATCTTCGTCAACATGAGTGGTAACATATTTAGCACGTTTCAACGCTTCTTCATGTCCATTCCCCATACAAACGCCAAAACCTACCGCCTCCAACATTTCGACATCATTCAGCCCGTCTCCAAAAGCAATCGTGTCTTCAACTGCGATTTGAAGTTTTTCACATAAAAAATATACAGCATTGGCTTTTGAAGCCCCATTTGGCAAAATATCAGTAGATACACGATGCCATCTGACGAATTTCAAAAGCGGGAAATTTTCTTTGTATGCCTTTTCTTCTTCAAAAGAGCAAAATAAAAGCGCTTGATAAATTTTTTGATTAAGATAAAAATCTTTTTCGAAAGCAGGATGAGGAAACTTCAGGGTACTGATGCTTTCTTCTACATGAGGATGATATGTACTAGAGGCAATCATTTTTTCAGCATTCATATATACCATCGGATGATTTTTGATTTCCGCGTAGGCCGATACTGACTTGAGTAGTTCAAGATCAATTTGTGTTTTGGACACCACTTCACCTTTATAGACAATATATTGACCGTTAAAACATATGTACGAGTCAATCTCTAATTCTTTTAGAACATCCTGAATCATAAAAGGTGCTCGTCCAGTAGCGATAAAAACTTCATGCCCGTTTTTTCGAGCTTCGAATACTGCTTCTTTCGCTTTGATTGGTAACTTTTTATCGGAATTATATAAGGTTCCGTCAATATCAAAAAACAATACTTTTCTCAAAACTTTCATCCTTTCTTTTGTCCTCCAGTCTACTAAAGACGGGAACCCTTTACAAAAGTTGCAATTTTCTGTATAATGATGTATAAGGAGTGATTTGCCATGTTAAAGCGTCTAAAAAAGAAATTATTGAGACGGTTGGGCGGCATACTCGGGAAAAAATCGATCGCTTAATTTTTTGCCCTGCTATTTATAGTAGGGCTTTTCTTTATTTTAAAAGGCGCTCGTGATAATATAAAGAGAATGTAATTATTTTGAACGTGAAAAAGGAGAGCAAAACATGATTTACAAAGTTTATTATCAAGAAAACGTGCTTGAAGTGCCAGTTCGCGAAAACACAAAAAGCCTTTATATCGAAGCATCCTCTGAACGTGAAGTTCGTTACGCTTTAAAGGATCGCAAGTATAATATCGAATTCGTTCAGCTACTAGAAGGTAATCATTTATCTTACGAACAAGCTAGCGAAAACTACAAAGTGGAGAAACTTTAATCCACATGAAATTTGTTAAGAATGATCAAACAGCGGTTTTCGCACTCGGCGGACTGGGCGAAATCGGTAAAAACACTTATGGTGTTCAATTCCAAGATGAAATAATTTTAATTGATGCAGGTATTAAATTCCCTGAAGATGATTTACTCGGGATTGATTACGTTATTCCTGATTACACGTACCTTGTGAAAAATGTAGACAAGATTAAAGGTCTATTTATTACACACGGTCACGAAGATCACATCGGTGGTATTCCCTATTTGCTGAAACAATTAAATATCCCTGTTTACGGAGGCAAACTTGCACTAGGTTTATTGCGAAATAAATTAGAAGAACATGGTTTATTGCGTACAACTAAAATGCATGTAATCGCTGAAGAAGACGTGATTAAATTCAGAAAAACTTCAGTGAGTTTCTTCCGTACAACGCACAGTATTCCGGATGCATACGGCATCGTAGTTAAAACACCACCCGGCAATGTTGTACATACAGGAGATTTTAAATTCGATTTCACACCCGTTGGTGAACCAGCTAACTTAACCAAAATGGCTGAAATTGGCCGAGACGGCGTGCTGTGTTTGCTTTCTGATAGTACAAATGCAGAAGTACCAAATTTCACAATGTCAGAGCGTAAAGTTGGCGAAAGCTTGTCGGAAATTTTCCGTAAAGTTGATGGTCGCATCATTTTCGCAACTTTTGCGTCAAACATTCATCGCTTACAACAAGTAACGGAAGCGGCTGTCCATCACGGACGTAAAATTGCTGTTTTTGGACGTAGTATGGATAACGCCATTACAATCGGACGTGAACTTGGCTATATTACTGCACCGAAAGAAACATTCGTCGATGCGCAATCATTGAATCGTTTGCCTGCGAATGAAGTTATGATTTTATGTACAGGTAGCCAAGGTGAACCGATGGCAGCGTTATCGAGAATTGCAAACGGTACACACCGACAAATTCAAATTCAACCAGCGGATACGGTAATTTTCTCTTCTTCACCGATTCCTGGTAATCGTACAAGCGTCAATCGAACAATCAACTTATTGTTCCGTGCAGGAGCAGATGTTATTCATGGTTCATTGAATAACATTCACACTTCAGGTCATGGTTCTCAAGAAGAACAGAAATTGATGTTACGTTTAATGAAACCTAAATTCTTTATGCCGATTCATGGTGAGTATCGTATGTTGAAAATGCATACGGAACTTGCTGTTGATTGTGACGTGGAGCCGGAAAATACTTTCATCATGGAAAACGGTGATGTATTGGCACTTAGMCAAAACCAAGCAGCAGTCGCTGGTCGCATTCCTTCAGGTGATGTTTATATCGATGGTAGCGGCATTGGTGATATCGGTAATATTGTTTTACGCGATCGCCGAATTCTTTCAGAAGAAGGCTTAGTCATTGTTGTTGTAAGCACAGACCAAGAACGTCAGAAGATTGTTTCTGGTCCAGATATTATTTCTCGTGGTTTTGTTTACATGCGTGAATCAGGTGCGATGATCAATGAAGCACAACATATGTTAAATCGCCATTTACAAAAAACAATTCAATCCAAGGCAACCCCTTGGTCAGAATTGAAAAATGAAATAACCGACGTATTAGGACCGTATTTATACGAAAAAACAAAACGTCGTCCAATGATTCTACCAATTATAATGGAAGTTTAATACTATTCAAAAAGCTGTGCCACCAACACATAATGTGTTAGTGGCACAGCTTTTGTTTTAGAAGGCTATTTTCTTCCAGCGCTTTCCGCTTTTCKTCATGTCWAGCTCCRAAGCCCAGCTCGCTCCTTAGCTTCAGTCTCTCAAGCGAAAGCAAGCTTTCGTTTCGAGCCTTCCAGCACCGGAGTCGAGCTAGCACAGGCTTCTCCGCTTTTCTTTAATGCATTGCTTTCTTTTCAAAGCGGATAATATCTGCGTCTGCACCGATTACGATCAGTACATCATTGATTTTGATTTCTTCATCTGCTTGCGGAGAAACGAGAATATCAGCTCCCCGTTTAATCGCAACAATATTTATTCCATATTTCGCACGGATATCTAGATCAATTAAAGTAGAGCCAGCCAATATTTCATTCGCTTTTATCTCCATAATTGAATGTTCTTCCGATAACTCCAAATAATCAAGTACATTATTTGTCATTATGTTGTTGGCAATTCGAATACCCATATCGCGTTCAGGATGGACCACTTGATCGGCACCGATTTTACGTAATACTTTTTCATGATAGTCATTTTGAGCTTTTACCGTGATTTTATTGACACCAATTTCCTTCAACATCAACGTTGTTAAAATACTGGATTGAATGTCCTCTCCAATCGCAACGATTACATGTTCAAAATTACGTATCCCAAGTGATTTCAAGACAGATTCATCTGTCGTATCTGCAACAATAGCTTGTGTCGCGATTGATGCAAATTCATCGACACGGTCTGAAAACTTATCGATGGCCATAACATCTGCACCTTGTTCAATCAGCTCACGAACTATACTTCCACCAAATCGACCTAACCCAATAACTACGAATTCTTTCTTCATCTTTCAACCTCCGTTGCGGAACGAATGGTCATAGTGTATCACAACTTTAATAGACGCTCAAAATGTTTTTACGCTTCTCCAAATTGGGACATCACCAACTGGTGATAATGACCACGATCTTTCATTAAAGAATCATGATTCCCCGATTCCAAAACACGTCCATTTTCCAAAACAATAATCTGATTTGCTTCACGGATGGTAGAAAGTCGATGAGCAATCATGATCGCTGTCCGGTTTTTCAACAGCGTTCTTAACGCTTGTTGAATTTGAAGTTCTGTTTCCGTATCAATGGAAGCTGTTGCCTCATCCAGAATGATAATTCTTGGATTTGCAAGAAGTGCCCGTGCAAAAGATAACAGTTGTCGTTCACCAACGGATAAAATATTCCCTCGCTCTTCCACTTCGGTATCATACCCATTCGATAAACGCTCGATGAAACGGTTTGCACCAACAGCTTCGGCTGCATTGATTACTTCTTCATCCGTAGCATGTGGATTGCCGAATCGAATATTATCCATGATGGAGCCTGAGAAAATAAACGTTTCCTGAAGTACAATGCTGATTTGTTCACGCAATGCACTCAGTGATAAATCACGGATATCCATTCCATCCATTTTCACCACACCAGAAGTTGGATCGTAAAAACGTGAAACCAGATTGGCAATTGTCGTTTTACCAGATCCCGTATGACCAACCAGGGCAACCGTCTCCCCTGCATTCATTTCAAGAGAGATTCCTTTTAAAGCTAAACGGTCTTTTTCATAACCGAATTGAACATTTTCAAATTCGATATGACCTTGTAATTGATTAATTTTAGTTGGATTTGCTTTTTCATGTACCAAAGGCTGCTCATCCAAGAATTCGAAAATTCTTTCAGAGGACGCCATCCCCATCAGTAATTGGTTATATATCTGGCCTAAACGTGAAATTGGCTCCCAGAACATGCCGAGGTAAAAGGCAAATGCGACGAATGCACCAAGGTCAAGCTGGTCATTTTGGATTAAATATGCACCGTACAAAATCAGAACAACCGAACCAACGGCATTCGTCATTTCTACGAACGGTCGGAACATAGAATTCTTTTTAGTGGCTACACGCCAAGACTCAAAACTTTCTTCATTAATTCCATTAAAGAACGCCATGTTTTCATTTTCCTGTGTGAATGATTGAGTAATTCGCATTCCTTGAATACTTTCATTCAGATGGGAGTTGATTTTCGCTTGTTTCATCCGCACATCCTGCCATGAGCGACGGATGTTTTTACGCAGCGTCGTCGAGATGAAAAACATCAGGGGCAAGATGACCAGAACTGCTAAAGCAAGTGGTGGACTGAGCGTAAACAGGATGATAAGTACCCCTATAAGAAGTAGCAAATCCATCAATAGATTGATAACACCATTTGTAAACAACTCTTGCAGCGAGTTTATATCGTTCATAATCCTGACGAGTATTGAGCCGGCTGAACGTTGATCGAAGAAACGATGCGATAGCCATTGAACATGCGTAAACAAATGTTTACGCAAATCGTATATTACATTTTGACCGAGTTCATTCATCCACCTTATTCTGAAACGATTCGCAACAGTGTTGACAATATATAATCCTGCAATAGTACCAACCACCACCCATAGCATTTGAGCATCTTTGTTTTCCAATGCTTGGTCAATGGCATACTCACCTATCAAAATAGGGATGATAAGCCGAATCAGCGTGGTAATTGTTACAGCAATAAAAGCCTTTGGCAATAATGTTTTTGCATAAGGTTTCACATACGTAAAGAGTCGAGCGAGTTGGTACCAGTTAAACGGTGCATCAATTACATCATCCGAAGAGTAGCGGAATCGTTTTAATACACTAGGATTGATTTGTTTAGTCATTGTGATTCCGCCTTTCTATGCATAAATATTTTCAAGTTGGTCTTTGTATTGAATTTCATAAATCCGCTTATACAAACCTTGTTGTTTTATCAATTGATCATGCGTACCTCTTTGAACAATCTTCCCATGCTCAAATACAATCAACTCATCTGCATGTTTCACAGATGAAATCCTGTGAGCAATAATAAACGTTGTACGGCCTTTCATCACTTCTTCCAAAGCCTTTTGAATGTGAAGTTCCGTTTTCATGTCTACAGCACTTGTTGCATCATCTAGCACCAAAATTGCAGGATTCTGGCATAATGCCCGAGCGATTGCAATTCTTTGTTTTTGCCCGCCTGATAAACCGAGCCCCCGCTCCCCTAACATCGTGTCATAGGTTTCAGGTAGCTCCATTATAAAATCATGGGCATTGGCACGTTTAGCTGCATCGATAATTTCATCCATCGTTGCATCAGGACGACCATATGAAATATTGGCTTTAATCGAAGATGAAAATAAAAATGATTCTTGAAGAACAAAGCCAATGTTAGAGCGTAGTGAGGTAAGCGAATATTCATCGACAGCAATGCCATCAATTTTAACTGTTCCCGTTGTCGGTTCGTAAAAACGCGTTAACAGTTGTGTTAAACTCGTTTTACCTGAACCCGTTGCACCTATTAACCCAACCCGTTTTCCAGCTTCCACTTTCAAATTCACTTCTTCAAGAGCTAATTGATCTTCTTCACGATATTGAAGAGTGACATTTTCAAACGCTACATGTCCTTTCATTCTTGAACCATCGATTGCATTTTCTTTGGATGTAATCGGTTCGGGTGCTTCCAGCACTTCCAGTAAACGCTCTCCGGATGCTTTTGATTGAGAGAAAAGATTGACCGTGAAACCTAAGTTCATAATCGGAAAAATAATGTAACCCAATAAGCTGTAGAATGCCACTAAGCGCCCAACACTTAATTGACCTTCCATAACTAGGAAGCCCCCGTAGCCGAATAAGAAGACCACGCTGATATTTCCGAGGAACTCCATCACAGGAAAGTACTTTGCCCAGATTTCAGTTGTAAATAAATATCGATCTTTATAGTCACCGTTTGAATTGTTAAATTTGTTAATTTGGAACGATTCACGGGAAAGTGATTTCACTGTATGAATCCCGCTAATGTTTTCTTGAACATTCGTATTTAATTTACCGAATGATTTACGGATGTCCCTGAAAGCCGGATGCACCAATTTATCGAATCGTAGCACTGCTACAACTAATAAAGGCATGGCGGCCATCGACACAAATGTTAATGAAACTGAATAATAAAACATAACGCAAAGCGAAACGGATACTAAAAACACCAAACGGAACAACTCAACGAATCCGAACGATAAGAAGAACCTGAATCCTTCTACGTCAGCTGTCAGTCGGGACATTAAGTCTCCCGTTTTTGCATTATCGTAATACGAGAATGGCAAACGTTGCAATTTAGCATATAACGCATTTCGCAATTCATAGACCGAGCGAATTCCGAACATATCCCCCGTGTATTGCCCAATGTACGTGGCAATTCCTTTGATAATCATAAGACCCATGAAAATCCCAGCAAGTTTCCATGCCAAATCATATTCTTGCCCCTTAATTACACGGTCAATGGTTTGTTGCAAGATGATTGGATAGGCCACAGTAATTAA
>NZ_JBFUIO010000082.1:0-10628 GCF_056401835.1 Paenisporosarcina sp. P4_D4
TACATGCGGAGCATACCTGTAAATACCGAAAGCTAACGTCTTTTCTCAGACGGAAGCCGTATCGCGCCTAGTCATTGCCCAAAATAGAAGAGCTAAAGCACTAACTGACGCCCCGAGCAAGCATACTCCTTCCCAACCATAATTCGCATACATTTGGGTAGAAGCAATTGAACCGCTAGCACTGCCGATAGAATAAAACACCATGTACCCGGCAGTTAGCCGACTACGTGCCTCCGGTCGCAATGGAAGAATCATAGTTTGATTAGTAACATGTATGGCTTGTACAGCCAAGTCAAGCAGAACAATACCTATAACTAATGCGAATAGAGACTGCTCTGTATAGCTGATGAAAAACCATGAAATCAACAATAGAATCAAAGCAATGCCCGTCGTTCTCTGTCCGTAACCCCGATCAGCTAGCTTCCCTGCTCGAGCTGCAGATAAAGCCCCAGCCACTCCTACAAGACCAAGTGCTCCAATTGCGCTATGCGAAAGAGAAAATGGCGGAGTGCTAAGGGGCAGTACGAGTGAAGTCCACAAAATGCTGAAATCAGCAAAAATCAGCAGGGCAAGAACAGAGCGGATGCGTAAGATGCGTTCTTGTTTAAACAATATAAGCACCGATCTAATCAACTTAGGATAGGACAATGACTTTACCTCTCGCTCAACATTGGGCAATACCCTAAAAAACATACACACCATAAAAAGCATTAGTGCAGCAGAGACTAGATATACGGAACGCCAACCCGCAACATCCGTTAATATTCCTGCAAAGGACCGCGCAAGTAATATGCCGATTACAATCCCGCTTGTTACAATACCAACGACACGTCCTCGTTCGGCAGGAGCAGCCATAGATGCTGCAAACGCCACAAGAGTCTGAGTTACGACCGCAAGAAGTCCCACTAAAGCCATTCCTGCAAATAGTATCGTGCTGGTGGAAGCAGTACCAACTATAACCAAGACTATTACGGATAATAACATCTGGCCGATAATCAAGAAGCGCTGGTTCAGCAAATCACCAAGCGGCACTAACAGCAGCAATCCTAATCCATAAAAGATTTGAGTGATGGTAATAACAATTCCAATGATGGAATGGTCGATACCAAATTCACTCGACAGCTGATCTAGTAGCGGCTGTGCGAAGTAGATGTTGGCGACTGACATCCCACAGGCAGCCGCAAATAATAATGACACTTTACGAGACATGGAAGAGACACGGACTGAATCAGATGAGATAAATGCTCCCCGAGTCGAATTCGCTTTTATCTCTGCATTGACTGCTATTTTTTCTTTAATTCCCTCCAATTTGTACACCCCTTTTTTCCATTAATTTTAGATACGGAGAAATATAACGTACCGAACAGTATGTTATATTGCTTGGTAAATATAACTCCCAGAAACTAATTATGTCAAAGCACAAATTATATTTCGTGTAATCACGTCTTTGTATTCGGAAATCCCATGTTAGGTTTAACTAGCCTACATTTGACAATATTAAGTGAAAAATATATATTTATAACATACTGTTCGGTACGTAATTAAAGGCAATTGACAGTTTCATATGATAGATATAATTAAACATAAAAAAATCAAGAGTAACGAGAGGTTTTGACTATGGGACGAACCCGCGAATTTGACGAAGAAAGAGTATTAGATGCAGCTATGCAACTATTCTGGGAGAAGGGATATGAAGCAACCTCATTAAGTGATTTAACTACCAGAATGGGAATTCAACGACCCAGTATTTACTCTACCTTTGGGGGTAAAAAAGATTTGTTCGAAGCCGCTCTACGCAAATACACGATGTCCCATGCTTCTGATATCCGAACCAGATTTCAAAACTTTCCATCAGTAAAAGAAGCATTTTGCACTTTTTTTGAAGAAGTGGTTGCTGAGGAATACACAGAAAGTCGAAGTAGAGGATGCTTTTGCATTAATACGATGGTCGAACTTGCGCCTCATGATGAGAAATTTGAAATTCTTACAAGGGAACATCAAATGTACCTTTCAATCATATTTCAAGAAACCATTGAACGAGGTATACAATCAGGTGAACTCGAGACCGATGTAAACGCGAAGGCCTTAGCACAGGCGCTAATCGTATCGTTAATTGGGCTAACCGTAATTATGAAATCTCGTCCAAAACGATCATTTGTTGATAATGCAATAAAAGAGATACTTACAATGCTTAAGTAGCTCGGAAATGCTTTATTTGTCTGGTTATATGATCAAAAATTTATATACTTCTAAAACTTTTAATTTCATTCTTCTCTTCTAATTCAAACGTAAACGAAAAAACTCCCTCTTAAAAAAGAGAGAGTTTTTGTTTACATCATGGATTTTCTTACCTGAAGTAGTCCATCTAGCTGTTACTTCACCGCCGATTGGCAATTGTTACAGCCTTTTTTTATTTCATTTTCTTCCCCGCAAAGAGTAAAAACGATACGTCTCCCAAAATTAGTTTTTCAACTAAACTGCCCCGTTAGTTCTACAATTGGAAGGGAAATTTAGTTTAATAAATGCATTACAGGGGTTCACCGGGATTTTCCGAAGTATAAATAATATTGTAAGTGGGTTTAATAACTCCGCTAGAATACTGTTTCATTTCCACTAAATCTAATTTATGACATGGCTTTACGCTGCCGAATAGAGATATACCTTCACCAATAATAACTGGATTAACCTTCAGCACTAATTGATCAATGAGTTTATGTTTTAGCAACGACCCAGCCAATTCTCCTCCCCCGCATAGCCACAGTTTACCGTTCCCTTGCTGTTTTAGATTTTCAATAAAAGCTATAGCATTTCCCTTGATAAGATCTACTTCCTCGTTCGATTCAAACTGAATGGAGTTTGAGAATATATAATGTTTTAAGCCCTTATAGCCAGGTTCACCCGGTTTAGCACCGAATTGAAATCCAAACTCATATGTTTTTCTGCCCATCAACACCGCATCATATTGCTGAATATCTGATAAAAAGTCTGATACATGATCTCCTTCAAATAAGAAGAGAGAATTGTTAATATTCCCATCTAACATACCTTGGTCTGCAATAAAATTGTCTAGTGAAACTGCAACATGATAAATCAATTTAGCCATTCAATCATTCCTCCATGAAAATGAATTGCTTAATTAATTCTTTAAAACAAGTTTAAACTCCTTTAATTGTAAATTAACTAACCTGCCCCGTTAGTTCAAGAAGAAAATGGCTGACAATCAGCCCGATGATCTTTAACTAAAGCACCCGTTAGTTGAATAAGTGTACATAATAAATTTGATAATAAATCCTGCAATTTACTCGTCAATACTGTTATCAACGATATCCCACACAAGATGGTGATGTCCCTTAAAAGTAATTGGGGATATCAAATGATATAGAGTCGATATCATTTTCTTTTGAGTAGTACATACAAATACTGTCTTTATATTTTTGACTTTCATTAGGCAGAACAATAAAGTCTAATCTATTATAAAAGTCTGTCCCAATATCACTATACAGGAAAAAGTTGTTACAGTTTTCTTCCTGTTCTAATTTGTTCATTGTTTCTTTGACTAATAAAAAAGCATATCCATTTTTTCTTGAATTTGCAGGTGTCGCGATTGATCCTATCCCTTTTACGATTAAGTCTTCTGAAGGGTTAAGTTTATATACGATGAGAGAACTTAATAATTCCTTTGTATCTGTTGCTTCAAGAACGTACCATTTCCCCTTCTTATACTTACTTGAATCCTGACACATTGTTATATATTCTTCGACTGGCATATCATCTCCCCAAACATCAAAGCCCATCATATAAATATCTATCATATCTTCTTTTGTTGCTTCTCTTATTTTTTTCAAATTACCTCTCCTTGTGTTGTATTTGGTTATACATTCTTTTCGACTTTTAGATTATTACGACCACTATTCTTATTGAGCTAACCTGCCCCGTTAGTTCAATAAGAAAAAAATCTGCTTAAGCAGCCCGATGATCTTCAATTAAAGTACCCGTTAACTTAATAACCTCACTCTAAATCAACGATTTCCAATTAGGATCTTTTACATCTTTCTTATTTAGCTTTCTCACAAATTCAATACAGTCTTCTTGGCAAGCCCCGAACTTAATGTAGTTTTGTTGTGCTTGTCTTAATGAAACGTCATTTGCCCCGCCTTCAAAATCGGGGTCATCGAATTGCACTAAATCATCTTCCCAAAAGCAAATTTTACATATATCATAAGAACCTCGAGTCTTAGAATATAGAGTTTTATATCCACAACAAGGACAAGTATTTTTCATAAAGGCACCCCAATACTTTATCTATTTGGCCACTCTTTTTACTTCAACTAACCTACTCCGTTAGTTGAAGATCATATTATCCACTATGAATTTCAAAGCAAAAATATCCAAATGGCAAATGTTCTTCTTTTAATTCCATTTCTGATTTTGCTATTTCCATCATCCTAAGTAGAATCTCTCTTAAAGAGTCCTTATATTTTTCAAGTGCCTTTTGAAATGAAACAACATCGTTATTTTTACATAAAGGATATAGTATGGCACCTAATTTCACATCATTAAGTGCTCTAGGGGTATCTACTGGATTAAGACAATCTAAGATGTGTATCTCTTGAATCTTTTCATCAAACCAATCCCTGCATTCTATATAAAACATATATTCTTCGAATTCCATTTGGTGATTCAATTCTTCATTCCTATAGAACGGTATAATCCTAATGTAATCGGTAGTTGAATCACAATTAATAATTTCTTCTAATATACCCTTTAAATCTGTAATGGTCGGGTAATATCTATATCTTCCCTTATAGTAAGCAGTATTATTGAATACTATTTCGTTAATCTTTCCTCTTTTTTGCTTCAACACAATTCTCTTCCTACCTTTTATCCAAGCTAACTGCGTATATTTTATCGTTGCTTGTTCAACTAAACTGCCCCTTTAGTTTAATAAGAAAAAGAGCCGTTTTATCAGCTCAATGATCCTCAAGTAAAGCACCCGTTAGCCATACATGTAGTGCAAAATCAGCGCTACACCACAGAGGATAAAAATGTGTGCAAAACGGGTCGATATTATCAATAATAAGAGTTCTTTTATTTTCGTGGGAGTTGAACAACGAAAAAGCAGATTTCATTATTAAAACTTCACCTTGAACCCTAAAGTTTTTAGTCTTGCTTTTTATTGAGTTTTTGGTTTCAGCTGATAGTTTTCAAATTTCAAACGTGTATAAGAAATAATGCCGGATAAAAAGAAGAAGCTGATAATCGTTCCTTCTCGAATATTGAATTGTAAATTGTATAGTAGTGATATTGTTATTGAAAGAAGAATTGAGAATAAATCGACACTATATCTGTATTGAGAGAAAGTGAGTTTTGTTAATTCGGCTATTCGTAAACATAAACTTTCAATTGGAAAAGGAATAATATCTAATGATAAAATAATGCCTGTTGTTCCACCGGCTAGTATCACACCGAAAATAAATAGTCCGACTCTTACTAAATAATTCTCTATATGAATCGTACCGAAAATAGTATAGAGGAAAAAATTAATAACCATTCCAAAGAACAAGATGGAAATGAACATCAAAGTAAATTTTCTAAAATCCTTTTTTTCGCTTAGGCAAATATAAACGATTAGAAAAATGAGATTTGCAATGAATGTAATTGTGCCAACTTTTATGGAAGTCCATTCAGAGATGGATAAATTCATCGCATTAAAACCACTTACTCCAATACCCGCCTTTAATGTAATACTTATACCAATAGCGCTTACTATATAGAGTAGAATCGATTGAATTACTTTTTTCATGATTGTTCCTCTAATAAGTCCATTATTTGCATTAAATTTGGTATCGTATATGTGCTCTTAGGTGAACCTGATTTAGGCATGTTTCGCTTAGGGTTAAACCATACACAATCAATTCCGACATTGATAGCTCCTTGAATGTCCGATGTTAAACGATCACCTATCATTAATAATTCTTCTTTTCGGCTTATATTCAGGGCATCAAAAATATAGTAAAAAAAATGGGGATTCGGTTTTTCATAACCCATTTCTTCGGAGATAAAAAGTTGTTCAAAATATCCTTCTAGCATGGCATCTCTTAATCTTTTTCTTTGAGTCTTTCCTACACCGTTTGTTCCAATATATAATTTATAATCTTGCTTACTTAAAGCATTTAATAATTCATGTGCATGGATAACGGTCTTATGTCCTTGGTTTAAATACTCACGGTACAAAGCTTCAACTTTTGCTCCGTTTTCATCTATATGAAATTCCTTCAAAAAAAGTGAAAAACGCGTTGTCAGCACTTGTTCACGAGTAATCAAGCCTTTCTCTAACTCATGCCATAATCTCTCATTAATGCGCTTATAACTTGCAATGATTTGTTTGTTATAAGGCAACTCGTATCGTGTAATAATTTGTATTAAAGCCTTTTCTTCTGAATCTTGAAAATCAAGGATTGTGTCATCTAAGTCAAAAATAATATGTTTGTATTTGTTCATTCCTATTCACCTCTGGGTAGTAATATATCGAAAATAAGAATATGATAATAGGAGATATCTCATATTGAGGTGATAAAGTGGAAAAAATCAATTTGGAGGATTACGCTGAAAATTTTGTAGATATATATAATGATATTCAAGAAACTTTTCCGAAAGCTGTGTTACATCAGGCTTTTATTTGTAAGTTTTCTTCTAATGAATATATAGTGCGCTTTGATGAAGATATTCAGTACTTATTTTTATTATTGGATGGGCGGGCAAAAATATATATAGTACACGAAAATGGAAAACGTGCGCTGATTCAGTTTCTAAAGAAAGATKATTTTATTGGTGAATTATCGTTGATTGAGGTGGAAGAGAATTTAAAAGATGTTGTGGCTATAAACGACTGCACTTGCTTAGCGGTTCCATTGGCTTCATCGAAAGAGCATCTGTTAAATGACAATCTTTTTCTCTTTAATTTATCAAAATATTTAGGTAATAAATTACTTAAAAGAACGGATCATTACACAGATATGCAGGATTATGAATTCAAAAATCGATTAGCGAAATATATTCTTCAAATAGAAAACGATGGTTGCTTTCAAGAGAAACATACCGAAACAGCAGAATACATGGGGGTAAGCTATCGACATTTATTATACACACTTAACCAATTCCACGAAGACGGGTTATTAGAAAAAAAAGGTAGGAAATACATTATCATTGATGAAGAAAAGTTAGAAAGAATGAGTTTAAAAAAGGATTAATTATGTTGATTTGATAAATTGAAATATAAACAAGTGCCGAACCCGTGCGGGAAACTGGCGGTTATGACAAATGGAGGTCTTTGGACCGATTGAGGCACAGTGCTTGTTTTACTGTGATTATAATTCGGGTCGAGGCCTTTTTTGCGTTTGAAAGTTTGGGCGCTACAATTACGTCCAAGATCGAGTAAGGCAATAAATAGAAAAAGACTATTCCAAGTTGAAAGCTGCAGCAATCGTCACAAAAGAAGTTAGCCATGAACGAGTAGATGTCGTTCATGTGTATTAGGGAGACAAAGGTTGAATTTAACTTAAAAAGATCGATTTCTCTTATAAGAAATCGACCTTTCCTATTTTTTTTCTTCCACTAAAGCACCCGTTAGTTGAACAAGCATTTTCTGAAGTTTATTTAGTAACCGCCCCAAAATTCATATTCAAATTTTGAGAAGTCCATCATATTTTTCATAAATTTTTGAATGGATATAGCTTGTTTAGTTGTAATATCAAATGAACCTATTACTGGATGATCTTCTGATAAATTAAATATTTTACGAAATTCCTTTAAAGGAATTCCAGTAAGTTCTTCCTCTCCTACAATTAATTTAATCTCATCATTTTTTTCATTCCATTGGACTATCCTAGTTGTTTCTTCATCAGAGAAATAGTACGGTGACATAGTTTCCTCCACGAAAAGTCCGTTATCTTTTGCAAATTTGATTGATGATGGGCAGTTTACGCTTGAACCAATATACATATAATAATCCCAACCAAAATGTACAAATAATTTGTCTTTCGAATACAACTGACAACTTAGAAAATTTCTTAATACCATTGTACAAATTGTACGAATTTCATTTGTATTCACTATTTTATCTTCCTGTAAATCCAATTCATCAAATTCTCTTTCGTACAATACGGAAGTTCTATCTTCTGGTGAAACATAAATTTCTGTTAATTGTAAAACTCTCAATGTATTTAGTTCGCATTCACTTAAAATTGTCATTACGGTATTTACATATGCTGCCTCAACACGGAGATACTCACCTAAAGTGAATTCTTTTCCATATATTGTTTTTCCAATTTCAGAGGGACAAGTCCATTCTTTTTCTAATGTGTAGGTTCCATCCTCATCTCTAAAATCAGGATTGTATTTTGTGATTCTCCACTGATAATTTATTTGATTTGACATTGTATCCCCCTTATTTTAGTATCCCCTTATTCAACTAACCTGCCCCGTTAGTTTAATAAGAAAAAAGAGCTGCCAAAGCAACTCCACGATCTTTAACAAAAGCACCCGTTAGTTGAACAAGTTAAATTAAAAAACTGTTTCCCTCTTTTTTAGTAAAAATATTAGCAATGCTATGGCAAAACAAAATATTGAAAGAAGCCCAACAAATTGTATTGGTGGTTCTCCTGATAAAGAGTATAAGGAAATTGGTAATGTAGCAATACCTAAACCTATAAAACTTTTCCAGCTACGAACAATCACTGTATAAATCAAAAGGATGACTGAAAACATTAGTGACAAGCCAAATATTACAGCAAATAAAATCCCCATACATCTGCCTCTCTTTCTACTTTTACCTAGTTAATATCTTTGTTTTTATTAACTACTTCTCCAGACTTCTAAACATACCTTTTTCTTCAACTAACCTGCCCGTTAGTTGAACAAGAAACTAGATAATCCGTCCGTAAAAACATTGATTCACTTACTCACCTGGATTGTATCACTTATACACCCCAGGTTGACATAACACCACAATTAGGAAGTAAATCAACTTCATATCCATAAGAAGAAGCCACCTTGTAAAGGCAGCCGATTCTTCAACTAAAGCACCACGTTAGTTGAATAACCCGATATATAAATAGAGTTTTTATATTCTTAAGTCACCAATCTTATTTAGAACTGCCACAAATTTACCCCATATTTTTATACATTTATCACTTCTAATTAATTCATCAATGAACCAAAAAATGAAAGCAGATAAAACCGCGCTAACAAAGAAGAAATTATTCAATAAACTGATAAGTATATCTCTTTCATGCTCCGACAGTAGTGTTGGAATTATTACTAATAATGCACCCATAAATACATGAATAATGAAAGCCATAAACATTCGACTAAAACCTCTTAATCTTTTGGTAATTAAATCAGAAAATATTGAGGAAGGTGTTCCATATATTATTAGAATCGGTAGTAGGTATATCCCTAAAAAGAGACCCATCCCTAATTCTTCAAATGCTGAATAAATAATAGTCATAATTATACCAGCAGTTAAAGCAGAAACAATTTTCCTAATTAACAAAGTCCTCACTCCAATTCCTTTTAATTTATATTGAATTAATCTGCCCCGTTAGTTCAATAAAAAAGTGCCAACCTCGACTTGAAGTAAAGCACCCCTATTGTTTAATAATTTACATATATTAACTTATTCAATGGCATTCCGAAAAAGCCTTCTTGTTAAACTAATCTGCGAAAGACCCCTTGTTACTTCAAGAGGTGACGGGAAATCCTATATTTACGCCAACTTTAATCCGAGATACGCTCAAATGTCGGTAACGATTTTAAGAACGTATTATAACTTCTGTAAGGCTACTAAAACAAATGGAGTTAAAATGACACCTGCTCAACGATTAGGAATCACTGATAAAGTGTATTCTTGGGAAGATATTATATATAAACGTTAAAAAAACGCTGATTAGAGTTCAGCATTTTTTACTTATTATTGTTCACAGAATATTCTTTATTTTTAAGGTTCAAATGGATAATACTGGTATAATATAAGTAAAGGAGATGATGTAAGTGAAAAAATATTTACTGATTGGTGCGGCAGTATTATTAWCTGCGTGTTCACCAGAGGCTGCTTCGAATGAAGTGGATACGATTACAGACAATGATACAAAACCAGAAGTCGAATTGGTAGAACCTCTTGAAAATTCATTGTTATTGGAATGGTATTCCGACAATATGGATAGAGGTGATCACGATTATGAAACATTGGCTCATCCCCGTTTAGTCGTTGATCCTGATGACAAGGAAATTAAACGCGGAGATGTTATTTACTTCAAATCACCGGACTTCACAATAGAAACAAATCCTGATTTCAATATGCCCGAGTATTACATTTCGAGAGTAGTTGGGTTACCAGGTGAAACCGTTGAAATAAAAGATGGGCAAGTCTTCATCGACGATAAAAAACTGGATACTTTCTATTCCAAATTATTACAGAGAGGAATGAATGAAAAGGAATATTTCGAAAAAGTGAAACCACCCAATAGAGTAAATGATGAAAATCATAGAGAATATTTTGCTACTACTATGAATCCTGTTAAAGTTGAGGAGAATACCGTATTTGTTTTATCTGACAACGGAGCTAGAGG
>NZ_JBFUIO010000083.1:0-10329 GCF_056401835.1 Paenisporosarcina sp. P4_D4
CCTTCTTCCAGAACAGTTTCCGAACGGAAAGATAATCCAGGCCCTTCGTGTACTTCTAATCCGATACCATGTCCTAAAGAATGACCGAACGCTTCACCATAACCTTTGGATTTGATATAATCACGAGCGATTGCATCCGCTTCAATTCCAGTCATACCTGGTTTGATTTTTTCCAAAGACAACAGTTGTGAGTCTAGTACAATTTGATAAATTTCTTTTAATTGCTCACTCGGTTCACCGATAGCAACAGTTCTCGTTACGTCTGATACATATCCATTATACAACGCACCGAAGTCCAATGTAACAAAATCGCCTTTTTCGATGACTTTATCCGTCGCGACACCATGTGGAAGTGCTGAACGAAACCCAGATGCCACAATAATATCGAATGAAGATGATGATGCTCCTTGTTTGCGCATAAAGAATTCAAGTTCATTAGAAACTTCCAATTCCGTTTTTCCAGGTGCGATAAATGTAAGGATATGTTCAAAAGCCGCTTCAGCGATATCCGCGGCAGCCTTAATAATAGTAATCTCTTGAGGCGTCTTAATCAAGCGGATTTTCTCAATAAGACCTGATACAGGTACAAGTTCAGTATTAACCGCCTTTTTGTAACTCTCATACACGGCATAGCTCATGTCGTCTTTCTCAAAACCTACTTTTCTCACATTCATTTTTTCTAATTGGACACTTACTTCTTCCAGCATCGTTTTCGTATGTTGGACAATTTCAAAGTTTTTAATCTGTTTTGCCGCTTGTTCCGTGTAACGGAAATCCGTAATAAAAACAGCTTGATCTTTGGAAACGATGGCAATACCAGCAGTCCCCGTAAAACCAGTTATGTACCGGCGATTGTAGCCACTTGTAATTAACAAGGCATCAATCTGGTGTTCCCCTAAAGCTTCACGTAATTTAGACAATTTCTCCATTTAAGATTCCCCTTTTCTTCTATGTAAAAATGTTTCTAGTGCTAAGGTATAACCGAAAGTTCCGAGACCACTTATTTGACCAACACATTCAGGAGCCAAGACAGATTTGTGACGAAAACTTTCTCTGCTATGGATATTAGAAATATGAACCTCTATTACCGGAACGGTAATGGAAGCGATGGCATCACGTATCGCATAACTTGTATGAGTATAAGCTCCAGGGTTGAAAATAATGCCGTTAATTCCATCATCTTCTGCATTGTGCAGCCAATCAATTAGTTCACCTTCGTGATTCGATTGCTTACATTGAACATGAATATCCGATTGTTTTCCGTAAGTTATAAGCTTTTGCTCTACATCTTCCAACGTTTCATGTCCATAAATAGCAGGTTCACGTTTTCCTAAACGATTTAGGTTAGGCCCATTTAAACAAAGAATTTTCATCTTTTTTCCTCCAGTTCCATCGTGCCCCCTTCATTTTATCATAACAAATAGTTGCAGCAACTACTTTCTCTTGTCATCATAAACCTCTTGGTCATAGTAATGAATCGTCTCGGCAAGGGCTCTGCAAATTATTAAAATAACCGAAATAATCGGTACCGACTTCCAACTTATATGGGAAAAATCTTGATAAATACTCCATTCCAGCAGAATCCAGATGGCAAATCCAACAACAATTGACGTGGCAATCGCCGGCATTTTGCTGACAATCATGAACAGAGCCATCGCAAGATTGATGATCAAGAAGACGACCAGAAAAGTAAGAAACCATTTGACTGATGGGTGAGCGTCGGAAAATACTTGCCATCTCTTAGTCCATTTTATTGGGCTCCATGGAATATAATCAAAAACATATAAAAACTTTAATATTATAGTGAAAACCACAGCATGTGCTACTGAAATCGTTAAGAAGTGAGTACCTTTCATTCAAATCACATTCCTTTCTATTTATTCAATTTTGACTAACCTCACTCTCTCTATTCATAGATATAGTGCTTTTTAAAAAAATTAGTACAATTAAAGCGATAATTACTGTTGCAAGCGTTGATACGGCTCTTTCATTGTTAAACAGATTAATCTAAAACGAAAAAACGCACGTTGTATCCCAAGGATACAGCGTGCGTTTTCTTCATCTAATAAATCTACTTGCTAGTGGCATTCTCAAAACAGCGTTTTTAACTGTTAAACTTAAAGTCCACATTTCAATTGAGCACCGCAATTTGTACACGTATTACAGCCACCCATTTCTTTTACGGTCCCCTGACGGCAAACAGGACATGTGTTTCCTACTTCTGAGCCGATTGTGACATTCGTTGAACGAAGATCTTGGATTGTATCGATCAGGACAACTGGACGTTTCCCAATGATGGTTTCTTCATAATGATGTTCATCCATCACATTTTCTTCCGCTTTAAGTGTCAGGACTTGTGCATCACGGCTGCCATCCACATAAACTGTCCCGCCTTTAGCACCACCACGATAAAGTCTTTCATAAACGCCTTGTACTTGTTCAACTGTATAACCGCGTGGTGCATTAACAGTTTTCGAAATCGAGCTGTCAATCCAACGTTGAATTATGCACTGAACATCCGCATGCGCTTCAGGTGCCAATTCCATTGAAGCAACAAACCATTCTGGCAAGCTTTGTTCATCTGCTTCAGGGTTTGCGTTCAAGTATTCCTGAACAATGTCCGCTTTTACTTCGATGAATTTCCCTAAACGGCCACTACGAAAGTACGTGAAGGAGAAATAAGGTTCCAGACCTGTCGACACTCCCACTAATGTTCCAGTTGATCCAGTTGGTGCTACGGTCAACAAGTGAGAGTTGCGAATGCCTGTTTCTTTGATAGACTGACGAACATGCTCAGGCATTTTTTTCATAAATCCGGTATTGATGAAAGCGTCTCTCAGACGGTTAGTTTCTTCATTTGTTTCCCCTTGCAAGAACGGGAAACTTCCACGTTCTGCAGCAAGTTCTGCAGATGTTTCATATGCTGTTACTGCTATCGTTTCGAAGATTTGGTCGACAAGAACGTTACCTTCCACTGAACCGTACTCTTTTTCACAATAAATTAGTAAGTCTGCAAGCCCCATTACTCCTAGACCAACACGACGTTCACCCAAAGCTTGTTTTTTATTGTCTTCAAGGAAGTAAGGTGTTGCATCAATAACATTGTCCTGCATGCGAACTCCAACACGTACTGTTTCTCTCAAGCTATCAAAATCGACAGTTTTTGTATCTTTATTCGCAAACTGAGCTAAATTCACAGCTGCCAAGTTACATACAGAATTAGGTGCCAACGGTTGTTCTCCACATGGGTTGGTAGCAACCACTTGTTGTCCATACGCTTTTGCATTGGTCATTTCGTTTGCATTGTCGATAAAGAAAATGCCAGGCTCTGCAGAATACGTTGCACAAACGTTAATGAGATTCCACAAATCTTTCGCTTTCATCGTACGGTAAGTTCGGATGGCATGTCCTTGTTTTTCCCATTCACGTACATCCCCGACTTCGTGCCATTTCTCATTGTACGTTACCATTTCCTCAGCTGAATAACTTTCAACAGCGGGGAAGCGTAACTCGTGATCGCCGTCTTCTTCCACAGCTTTCATGAAATCGTCGGTCAATGTCACAGATATATTGGCTCCTGTTAAGAATTCGGAATTGTTAACACTATATGTGCCTCCATCGTGGAGTTTCGTTTCTGCATCACGGAAAATTGCATCACTGAATCCACCCTGGCCAGGAATTGTCTTGTAATTTACTATCCCTTGGTACATTGCTTCTTCTTGATGTGTCAGAGCTTTAAATTTAAGCTTGTCATTCGCTAATTGCTTGATGGTTTCATCATTTGTATTTTCAATCAGGAAACGTAGAATTCTAGGATTTTGCATTTTGGAAATGATGAATTCCGCAATGTCAGGATGCCAATCTGCCAACATAATCATTTGAGCGCCTCTGCGACTGCCGCCTTGCTCAACCAAATGTGTTAGTTTTGCGATATCGTCCAACCATGAAACAGAACCAGATGACTTTCCGTTTACACCTTTAGCGAGTGTATTGCGTGGACGCAAAGTTGATCCGTTTGTTCCAACTCCCCCACCTCGACTCATAATTTCCATTACTTGTTTACGGTGATCGGAAATACCTTCACGGGAATCCGGCACAAAGGGCATAACGTAACAATTGAAGTATGTAACGTCTGTTCCTGCACCCGCTCCATAAAGCACACGTCCTGCGGGAATAAATTTCAATTGGACCAATTGCTTATAAAACTTTTCAAACCATTCTTTTTTCTTCTCTTCAGAAGTTTCAACAGAAGCAAGTCCGGTCGCATTGCGTTTAGCAATTTGCTCATAGAAAACTTCCAAAGGTTTTTCGATAACATTAATGGAACGAGTTACAATACCCGACTCCTGCTCAATTGGATCATCAATTGCACTTCTATAATCTTCTTCAATTAAAACACGTACTTTATTTGTCGAATGATCGATGGAAACAACATAACCCAAACCGCGGGCAGGGAATTTCGGGTCTTCCTTAACCGTCAATACGACAAAGTCGCCTGCTTTTAGTGTTTTCTTTTCAGTATCTTTAAAAGAATAGCGGTCAATCATGACTAACCTAGATACACCTTTGTGAGTTAATGTCATGTCATTCGTGATGGGATGAACTTGAGGGAATGAAACGATGTCATTATTCAACATTTCAATGTTTAACTCCCCTATTTGTTGCTTGGAAACTAGTACCATTTACTACTCCTCCTTAATTAACAGAAAAAACACTACATATAGTGTTACGCGTTGTGTTTAGGGTACTATATATTGACATCTAAATCAAATAAAGCGGATGTATGTTCGAACATACACACACAACGTCTATAGGAAAATACTACTTATTTTTTGGTCAAATTAATTCTTTTTACCTATTATTTGCGGTATGTCCATTCGTCATTTGCATAACGTCGAGTTTCAAGCTTTTTCACATAATCCAATTGCTCGATTGTTAGCACATATGGTTGAAAATTGACATTAAGACCTTCAGCAAAACCATCTTTAAATGCCTCTTCACATTCTTCGATCGTAACTGGAGTTTCCCGCAAACGATTTATTGCCACCGCTTTTTGCGGAAGGCCTCTACGAACTCGCTCTTTTACTGCTTCCGATGGATAGTTAAATAAAGAAACTAGTTTATCTTCATCCAGGTCTAAAAGAATCGCTCCATGTTGAAGAATGACACCTTTTTGTCTTGTTTGTGCACTTCCTGCTACTTTTTTACCTTCCACAACTAATTCATACCATGACGGTGCATCGAAACAGACGGCACTTTTTGGATTTTTTAAATCACTCTTCATTTTATCAGTATCAGGCACCGAGAAATAGGCGTTCAATCCAAGCTTCTGAAAGCCAATCAATAACCCTTCACTCAGCACACGGTAAGCTTCCGTGACGGTCGCAGGCATATCTTGATAGTCTTCACTGACGATAATGCTATATGTTAATTCATGTTCATGCAATACGCCACGTCCTCCGGTGGGACGTCTGACAAAACCTAAGTTATGCTCTTTGACAGCTTCCATGTTGATTTCTTTTTTGACATTTTGAAAATAACCTATGGATAATGTTGCAGGTGCCCATCCATAGAATCGGACAATAGGTGGAAGGATCCCATCACTATGCCAGTCCATTAAAGCTTCATCCAGCGCCATATTGAAGGACGGACTGCAAGCGCCAGAATTAATAAAATACCAAATCGGTTTAGACATATATTTTCCTCCTCAAAATGTCACAATGCTATTCATATTAACAAACCGATTGTATTGTGGCTACACTTTCTTTTATAATAAGAACATAGATAGAAAGGGGAAAGTTGTTTTGACATTTGTATACATTAGCTCTGCTGCATTATTTGGTTTGATCATTTACTTTTTAATCTCGTCTTTGCGATTAAAAAAGGCTGTATCAGGTTTAACACAAGAACAATTCATTGAAGGATACCGTAAAGCACAACTTGTGGATGTGCGTGAACCTAAAGAATTTGAAGGTGGACATATCCTTGGAGCACGTAATATTCCTTCATCACAAATGCGTCAGCGTTACAAAGAAATTCGTGCGGACAAGCCCGTATACTTATATTGCCAAAATAGCGCAAGAAGCGCACGTACGGCATTGTTCCTTAAGAAAAAAGGCTATAACCAAATTTACCAACTGCAAGGCGGTTTCCGTCAGTGGACTGGGAAAATCAGAACAAAATAAGTCATTCAAAGTTCTTCCAAATGGAGGGACTTTTTTCATCAAAAACATATGTATGAAATTTTACAATAACTGAGGTCTCAATGAAACCAATTACACTCATTTCCTTGATTTTATAGGATTCGGACAGCACACCGGGATTACAGCTAAAATGAGAGAGTAATAATATGCCAATAAATAACTTTATCGAAGAATTTAGCGAAAAACATCCGGATGTTGATAGGTTCAAACCTGCTACTCCTGTATTTCACACATTTTATACGACCTTTGATAAGAGATTTATACTACTACAAAATTGATATTATAAAAACAAAAGATACTCTTAACTGGGTGTCTTTTTATGTTTAATCAATGGTTCTAAATTGAGGAATTCCATGGTTTTCTTGCCGAACGCGTCATCGAAAGACATGTTCTTATATTTATAAACAGTAAATGAAGTGAATCTAAAAGAGAGCTCGATTGATGAGCTCTCTTTCTTCATTCTTATGCTTTTTTATAACGTAATACTGGTGTACGGGCAGCTTTAGTCTCATCCAGACGTTTAATAACTGTTGTATGAGGAGCTTGTTGCACGATTTCAGGTGTCTCTTCGACTTCCTTCGCTATTTGGATCATCGCATCGATGAACGCATCTAGCGTTTCTTTAGATTCTGTTTCTGTCGGTTCGATCATCATGCCCTCTTCTACATTTAATGGGAAGTAAATTGTTGGCGGATGATATCCAAAGTCAAGCAGTCGTTTAGCCATATCGAGTGTACGGACTCCCAATTTCTTTTGACGACGGCCACTCAATACAAATTCATGTTTACAGTGACGATCATATGGCAAGTCGAAATGAGGCTGCAGACGACGCATCATATAGTTTGCGTTTAATACAGCGTATTCCGTTACGGCTTTCAATCCGTCTGGACCCATTGAACGAATATACGTATAGGCACGTACATTGATTCCGAAGTTTCCATAGAACGGCTTCACTCGCCCGATTGATTGAGGACGATTGTAATCGAAGTGGTAGCCTTCTTCTGTTTTTACAAGTACTGGTTTTGGCAAGAATGGAATCAAGTCTTTCTTCACGCCAACTGGACCGGATCCTGGTCCACCACCACCGTGTGGGCCTGTGAATGTTTTATGCAAGTTTAAATGAACACAGTCGAAGCCCATATCGCCTGGACGTGCTTTTGACATAACCGCATTTAAGTTTGCTCCATCATAGTACAACTTCCCACCAACACCGTGGATAATAGAAGCCATTTCTAAAATGTTTTCTTCAAATAATCCTAAAGTATTCGGGTTCGTTAACATTAACGCAGCTGTATCTTCCCCAACCACTCTTCTTAAATCTTCTAAATCAACCAAGCCGTTTTCGTCAGATTTAACCGTGATTGTATCAAATCCAGCTACCGTTGCCGATGCTGGGTTTGTCCCATGAGCAGAGTCAGGTACGATTACTTTCGTACGATGTGTGTCCCCGTTTGCTTCATGGAAAGCACGAATCATCATTAGAGCAGTCCACTCTCCATGAGCACCTGCAGCCGGTTGAAGCGTTAAATCATCCATTCCCGTAATTTCAATCAAATGTTCTTGAAGATCATACATTAATTCCATTGCACCTTGAACAGTCTCTTCATCTTGAAGTGGATGAATATTAGCGAATCCAGGGAAACGCGCAACTGATTCATTGATTTTCGGATTGTATTTCATCGTACAAGAGCCTAATGGATAAAATCCTGAATCGACACCGTGATTACGCTTAGAAAGTGCTGTATAGTGACGCATGATATCCAGTTCAGATACCTCAGGAAGTTCCGCCGCTTCTTCTCGAAGCAAACCTTCAGGCAACAACGTTGATAAATCTACTTCTGGAATATCAAGATCAGGTAAGCTATAGCCTACTCGGCCTTCTTTTGTCATTTCAAAAATTAATGGTTGATTATCTTTATGCACGGAAAGACCCCATTTCTTGCACAAGTGCATCGATTTCTTCTTTCGTCCGTTGTTCAGTGACTGCGATCAACGCATGCCCTTCCAATTTTTCATCAACTTTTCCTAAGTCGAATCCACCAATGATGCCTTTATTAAACAACTCTTTATTTATTGTTGTTACAGATGTTTTAACGTTGACAACGATTTCGTTGAAGTGTGGACCTTGGTACGCTACTTCAAATCCTGCCGCTTCAAATGCTTTTTTAGCATAGTTCGTTTTCAGGATATTTTGAGTGGCAATTTCCTGCACACCTTTTTTACCAAGCGCAGTCATTGCTACTGAAGCAGCAAGTGCATTCAATGCCTGATTCGAACAAATGTTAGAAGTCGCCTTGTCACGACGAATGTGTTGCTCACGCGCTTGCAAAGTTAAAACAAAACCACGTCGTCCCACTTCATCTGTTGTTTCTCCTACTAGACGCCCTGGAACTTTACGCATTAATTTATTCGTAACCGCAAAGTATCCACAGTGAGGTCCGCCGAAGGACTCAGAGATACCGAATGGCTGTGCATCCCCTACGACAATATCTGCACCAAATTTACCTGGTGAAGTCAAAATCCCAAGTGCCAATGGGTTTGAAGAAACCACCATCAAAGCCTTCGCTCCATGTGTAACTGCTTCCACTTTGCGCAAGTCTTCCACTTGACCAAAGAAGTTAGGATATTGAACAAGAACAGCAGCAGTATTGTCATCGATCATTTCGCTTAATGCATCAATATCAGTTACGCCGTCTTTAGTTGGAATCTGAACAACTTCAATCGATTGACCCAATGCATACATGCGAACCACGTCTTGAGATTCTGGATTGACTGCACCGGAAACGAGAAGTTTTTTGCGTTTTGTATGACCAGCTGCAAGCATACCTGCTTCTGCAAGTGCTGTACCGCCGTCATACATCGAAGAGTTCGCCAAATCCATTCCAGTCAACTCACAAATCATTGTTTGGAATTCAAAAATAGCTTGAAGCTCACCTTGTGAAATTTCTGGCTGATATGGAGTGTAAGCTGTATAGAATTCAGAACGAGAAATAACATGGTCTACAATAATCGGCTTGTAATGGTCATATACACCAGCACCTAAAAAAGATGCATATGCTTTATTGTCCGCATTTTTCGCAGCCATTTGAGACAACTCTTTTAATAAAGAAGACTCTGATTTGGCTGCTTTAATTTGATATTCTCCTTGGAAACGAACTTTTTCAGGGATATCCGAGAATAGCTCATCTATAGAAGAAACACCAATTGTATCCAACATTTCTTTTTGATCTTGTTCCGTCATTGGCAAATAACGATGTTTCATTGGGTCATGACCTCTTTCCGACAGTTATTTTTGGCGTTTATAAAACGGAGTTGCAACGGTAACAGCTTTCAAGCGCTTCCCACGAATCTCCACTTCAACTTCAGTTCCAAGCTCCGTGAATTCGCTGACAATCAAGCCCAAGCCAATATTTTTCTTCAGCGTAGGGGATTGTGTACCTGTTGTAACTTCTCCAATAGCTTGATCATCTTTAAAAATGGTATAGCCATGTCTAGGAATGCCTTTATCAATCATTTCCAATCCTACCAATTTGCGTGGGATACCCGCTTCTTTTTGTGCAACAAGCACTTTTTGACCGATAAAGTCATCTTCTTTTTTCAATTTCACTGCAAACCCAATTCCCGCTTCCAGTGGTGAAATATCACTTGAAAGCTCCTGGCCATACAGTGCCAAGCATGCTTCAAACCGAAGAGTATCCCGAGCACCTAGACCACAAGCTAATACTCCGTCTTCTTTTCCTTCTTCCAAAATCAAGTCCCATAGCGCGACTATGGAAGCAGGTTCTCCGTATATTTCAAACCCATCTTCACCTGTATAACCTGTTCGCGACACTAAAGCATCATATTCGCCAAGTTTTACATTTGTTTTGAATTTAAAGAAGCCGATTTCGCTTAAGTCTTCTTTTGTCAGTCTTTGCAGAACTTTTTCTGCAAGTGGTCCTTGCAATGCAAGTTGACCATATGAATCTGAAACATTAAGTGCAACGGTGTCACCGATCAAGAATTTTTTCATCCACTCAAAATCTTTTTCGATATTAGAAGCATTGACGACAAGTAAATAGTCATTCTGTGCAATTTTATATACTAATAAATCATCGACAGTCCCTCCATCTTCATAGCACATTGC